>DYQJ01000368.1 GCA_020719345.1 Draconibacterium orientale
TTTTTTGTAAAACAACCATTCTCGCCAATTCTTTATGTGTCCAGTGAGTAAAAGGGGCTACCCTTATAAAGTTGGACAAAATTTTGAACCATATAAGAATTATAAGGTCATATAAGTTGTACCAGTCAATCTTATATGACCTTATATTCCTTATATGGTTCAAAATTTTGTCCAAGATTACGTGGGTAGCCACATTAATGATTAAATATAACATTTAACAGATATTTCATTTTTATATATAATTATAAATGAAGCTAAAATTTTCCGTCATCAAATTAATAAAAGTTATTTTATTTTTAAAATGTTTTTTTTGCTAATTAATTTTATTTTTTATCTTTGTAATATTTTCATAAAATAATAATTACTAATTTTAAAAACTTATAAACATGAAAGTTACAAGTTTGGAGAGTATGCCTCTATGGCTGTCCATACCTTTTGGTGTGATGTTGTTGTTTATAGCAATTGGTCCTCTATTTTTTAATCATTGGTGGGAGCATAATCGGAATAAGTTAATAGTCTCGCTTGCCCTTGCCATTCCTGTTGCGATGTATCTTATTATGAAAGGTTTAACAATTAATTTGATACATCAGATACTTTTTGACTATATTCCGTTTATTGTCTTGTTGGGTTCTTTATTTATCATTACCGGCGGAATTCATCTTAAAGGAGATATTCAAGCTAAACCTATTATTAACACGCTATTTCTTGCTATAGGTGGTCTCCTTGCTTCTTTTATGGGAACTACTGGTGCAGCAATGTTGTTAATTCGTCCTGTTATCAAGACTAACTCGGAGCGCGAATTTAAAGTGCATACGATATTGTTTTTTATAGCGATAGTAGCTAATGCAGGCGGTATGCTGACTCCTCTTGGTGACCCGCCATTATTTCTTTTGTATCTCCGAGGTGCGCCGTTTACATGGTTTTTCAATCTCGCTATAGAATGGGCTTTTGTCTTAGGAGTTCTTTTAATAACATATTTTCTTGTGGATAGTTATTATTATAAAAAAGAGAAGAAGGAAAATATAGAATTTGACCGCACCAACATAGAGCCAATTAAATTATTAGGCAATTTGAATTTTATCTTTTTAATAGGAGTAGTTCTATCGGTGGCTTTTATAAATGAACAATATATTCATGCTATTCACGAAAATCATTATATCGGTTTTGTGCGTGAGCTGGCAATTCTAACTTGTGCCTTACTCTCTTATTTTACAACAAACCGCGATTTGCGTTTTAAAGACAACAAATTTACATGGACTCCTATCATAGAAGTTGCATTTTTGTTCCTCGGTATTTTTATTACGATGATACCGGCTTTATTGTACCTTAAAGAAAATGCTCAATCGTTTGGAATTACCGAGCCGTGGCAATTTTACTATTCTACAGGTGTGCTAAGCTCATTCTTAGATAATGCTCCAACGGCGGTATCTTTTCATAATCTGGCTCTTGGTATGTCTGATAGCTTTGGAGATGCAGTGTTAATAGCCGGAATACCGGAAAAGTTTTTGATAGCCATTTGCTTAGGCGCAGTGTTCTTTGGTGCAATGACTTACATTGGAAATGGTCCTAATTTTATGGTCAAATCTATCGCCGAAGAAAATAAAATCAAGATGCCGAGTTTTTTCGGGTATATTATTAAATTCTCGTTAATAGTGCTTTTACCTATTTATATTTTAACACAGCTGTTATTTTTATAGATATACTATAAATTATAATTTATAATTTATAATTTACTTACCTATTTTCTACAAAGATTACGCAACTACGTTGCTAAATAGTTCGTTTATATAAGACCGTTCAGCAACGTAGTTGCGTCATCTTTGTAGAAAAAAATAACGAAAAAACAAAAGATGC
>DYQJ01000369.1 GCA_020719345.1 Draconibacterium orientale
TTACTCTAAAATTAAGAGGAATATCGTCGGTAGTTCCCAGAAAGTTGGTGCCGTCAACTGTGCCTGCGTTGCCGAGTAATTGCCACATATTAGTAAGAGAGGGAGCATTACTCCATATAGGTTCGTTTGTGCCATCTGATGTAAGTACCTGACCAATTGTGCCTGTAGAAGTAAAAGCATACGCAGTTCCTGTTCCATAAGCAATTGCACCTGAAGTAGGTGTAGCATCGGTGTTTGTACCGCCACGGCTTATTGCAAGATATTGTTCTCCGGCTATTGTATTTGTTCCCGACCAATAAGTTGCGTAATTTGTTGTTCCACTACCTCCAACAGCCCCAATGGTATTATAAGAAATGTTGTAAGGGCTTGTTCCGTTATATACAGTCCCGCTTGTAGAACCTAAACCTGTGTTATCAAAAGTAAGGTTTGCTATACTTCCTGATATAAATCTTACCCAAGCACTGCCATCCCAATAATAATAGCCAGGGGTTACATCATTTACTGTTGCTGTATTGTACACAAGTAAACTTGTTAAAGGCGATGTTACCGGACTTGCCGAACCGGTTTGTGTTAAAGCTAAACGTGGAAGAAGCAAGCCTTTGTTAGTAGAACTTACATCTAACATTGATGAAGCATCTGGTGCATTACCTGTTCCGTTTATTCCTACGCCTTGCGAAAAGGCTGACATAAAGCTAATTGAAATTAGCAAAATTAATAAAGATAGCGTTTTCATTTTGTTAATTTTTAAATTTTGTTATTAATTCTTGAGTTTAGGCTAAAAACTTTTTTTATATAGCAAATTTAATAAACTTATCGATAGAATTTTGCATTTATTATAGTTTTATGCAAAATTAGTTTAAATTTATTTATAATATCACAAAAAAAGCTTGTTTATACAGAATTTACTTTCAATATACAGTGAATTTCAATTTCGTTTTATTGGACTATTTTCAAGTATTATGGGCATTACTCTCGATTAAAATCAGGACAAACTATTGTAAATTTACAAAATAGTTTGAACGTTTAATATATGAAAAGTAGGCGATTTCGAAGCACTTCACTTTCGGTAAAGCACGAACTTTAATACGAGCCCAAAGCATTGATTTTATTACTATTTCGCCTATTTTTTATATACATTGTTACCTGCCATGCTTTATATCTTAAATATTTTGATTCGTGTGTCAATAAGCTCTTGTAGTTTCTCTTTTTGATTATTAGGCAAAAAACTATTTTGAACCCACCATTCAATCTTTTCTTTTTTTCTGATGAAATTTTTATAACTATTATCTCTTTGCTTCTCGTTTAAAGATAAGTTTTTTGCTAGCATATCAAAGTCTGATTTTTTTATTTTATTCTTCTTTCCGTTTATAGTCAAACTCATTTGTTCAGGTTCATTATCTATTACTAAAAATGTAGATAGTAAATCATACGCAGGACTTAAAGTAAAACTACCATCAATATTTTCTAACATTGAGAAGTTTTTTAAATGCATATCTGCATTTCCAATAATATAACTAAACAACAATAGCTCAAAAAAAGTTATAGTATCGAGCCCTGATTGTGATGAATATTGACGAATGATACTTCCTGTTTTTTCGTAACTGCCTCTATATTTGTACTCTGTAAGGGATTCTGTTAGTTGACATAAATCTTCACTTGCCATTTTCTTGTTATTTACCCTATCAAACCTCTGAGTAATATAAGCCAAATTATTAGATGACATTCTAATTAAACTATGTTTAGCCGTTTTGATATTTAATTCAGATGCTAAATGCATACATAAATCCTCATTCTCAGGTAAAGATTGATACACTTCGCTTGCAGGTTTAAAAATAAAATTACTTTTAT
>DYQJ01000370.1 GCA_020719345.1 Draconibacterium orientale
AAAATCAGTAAATTTGAATTTTGGTCACTATTTTTATACGCTACCAAATTTTTATACCGATGACAAGTACGTCATCTACTTGTTGTCTGTTACCTTTCCATTGTTCAAATCTGATGTCTAATATTTGTTTTTGTTCGTTCATTTTCAGAGTGTGTATTTCTAATAGTAGTTCTTTAAATTTCTTAGTTAAAAACTTTCTGTTTTCGTCTCCGCCAAATTGGTCGTGATATCCGTCAGTAAAAATGTATATAACATCGTTTTTCTGCAATTTTAGTTCGTGTTGCGTGAAGCTGTCTTTTTCAAAAATATGCAATCCGATAGGCATTTTATCAGCTTTTACTTCGTTTAGCGTAGCGTCTCGTATGTGATATAGTGGGCGATATGCTCCGGAGAATAATAGCGTATGATTTTCATTATCAATCAAACAGAGTGCTATATCCATTCCGTCTTTAATAACATTTGTATCTGTTTCTTGTCGCAAAGAATGTTTTACTTGTATTCGGAGCGAGTTAAGAATTTGTGCAACATTATTGTTTGCTCGTCCCACTATTTCGTTAAGAAAAGCATATGCGAGCATACTCATGAATGCTCCAGGTACTCCATGTCCTGTGCAATCTACTACTGCAACAAAAGACAGATTATCTATTTGTTGTACCCAATAGAAATCTCCGCTGACGATGTCCTTAGGTTTGAACAGAACGAAATTATCATGCAAAATATTGTTTACAAGTTCAGTTGGTGGTAAAATAGCATTTTGTATATATTTTGCGTAATGAATACTTGCAGTTATTTTGTCGTTTGCTTCTTGCACTTTCTTATGTTCGTCGGCAAGTCGGAGACTTGCGGCAGTGATTTTGTCGCGGCTGATTTTCAAATTTTCTGCCATGTGATTGAACGCTTCGGCGAGTAGTTGAATTTCGTCTTTTGTTTGAATATCTACTTTGACGTTAAGGTTTCCGGTGGACATTAAATCAGCGGCATTAGTAAGTTTAGAAATAGGTTTAACTATCATTTGCGACATGAAATAAGCGGTTATCAGAAGCAGGACAAGGAATATAATAGCCATGAAAAAGACCATCGTTCCAAAACGTTTTAAGGAGTTATTCATTTCTATTTTAGAGAGCGTAACTTTGTTTTCATAGATTGCTATTAGTTCTTCTAGGTCATCTTTTATTTTGTTTATCAACAACATCGTCTCACCTTGGTCTTCTTCCATAAGGAATGATATTTCAAAAAATATCATTGGGTCATTGTATTTGTCAAAAGAGTCCAGCTGTGCCATGACATATTTTTGTTGAGAAAAAAGTGTGTCCGAAATAGTTTTCAAAATAGTATTTAATTTTAGTCGTTCTTCGGGTGTCCAGTATCCATATATTTTTTCCAGTTTCATTTTGGTATTCGGAAATCTGGTGGCATGAATTTCTTTTAATCTTATTTTATCTTGGGTGTCATTTTTTTTATCTATATAGACCCACGTTTTGATGAGCAGCTTGGAGTCAATGACGAGGTCACTAAGTTCTTGCAGCTGCGAGAGCGAAACAATGTAATTATTAGCTATTTCCTCTATAATTTTACGGTTGTTGGAAAGTGTTTTTATGGTAATAATACTATTTACGAGCCATGCCACAATTAATATTCCGAATCCGAGTATTAATTTGTACATTATATTCAACTTTTTGTTTCGCTTCATCCTTTTTTGTATTAAATAAATTGTTAATGATAAATTAATGAAATAACTATTCTTCAGTTTTTTTGTTAATGTCAGTCGGCATAAATTCAGGGTCGTTGATTATAGTTATTTGTTTGTCTTCTTCTTTAAAAATATATAACCCTTTTCTTTTAGCTT
>DYQJ01000162.1 GCA_020719345.1 Draconibacterium orientale
ACTTGAAAATAAAATAAATAGCGTGTTTAGTCACCATTATTTTACGCTACCAATTGCTTATGAATAAAAAATAATTATCAACAATTTTTCCCATTTAATATAAATAAAAAAATTAAAAAATATTTGCTTGTTAATTTTTTTTTTATATTTGCACTCAAAAAATAATCAAATAAATGAAATAACAATGAAGACAAAAAAAATAAATCAACAGGAAGCAATAAGATTGCTGGAGTTGGGAAATGATATTTCCGAATATGAAGTTATTTTTGACGAGTCAAAAATAGAATCGCTTCAAGCTATTCTATTAGGCAGAAACAAAATAGTGGTATCGGAAGATTTGATATATTATGATGACGATGCTATAAATTTCTGTGACGATGCGGACATTACTGACGCGGATATAGAAAGTGGCAAAATAGTTTGGAGTCCCCAAGTGCATTGTTTTTAATTATCTTCAACTTTTCCAAAGTTTTCGTTCTTTGGAAAAGTTAGAAAGTTGCTGTTTAAACTGCCAAAATATTAATTTTCTTTTAAATAAGTCACTTTTTGTGGCGGCATCATAGATTTACAACCGACCTTAGTCATTCTTTAAGGACTGCAAGAAGTCTGGTGTGATGTTTAGTGTTCCAATTTTCTGTGTGTTCTCAGCCATCTCTCTAAAAGCGAGGGCGATATTTTGTTGGGCATTGGAGGAGTTGTGGTTCATTGCTTGCAATATTTTCCAGTCCATATCTTTGTAAGGTTTCAAGACAGCATCAATTTCATACGCTTTTGCATCTGCTCGTGATTTTTGATTAGCAACTTCTAAATTAGTTAAAGTCGTTCTCTGAGTTTCTATTTTTATATCTGTGCTGATTTTTAGTTCGCGCAAGAGTCGTTCGTTTTCTTCTACAGCGAGTTTATTCTCCATTTTTCGTTTTTCTATTGACATTTCTGCATCTAATTTAGACTCGTTCAGACGGCGAATGTTATCTTGTTTTAACATATCCGTTTGTCCTTGTTTTTCAACTATTTGTTTCTTCTTTTCTTCAATGGCGATTTCGGTGTTTAGTTCGGTTTCTTTTATCATACGTTCTTGTTCTACGCCAAAATTTCTTCGTTCGTACGTAGCTAGGTCTGCTTCTTTTTGCAATGCTTCACGTGTGGCTGCTTCTAATGCTTTTTCTGTTTTAGGGTCTGGCTTAACGGCTATAATATTTACTCCTACGGGTTCGATACCGAGTAGTTGTACGGCTCGTGATTTTTTCAGTCCGCTAATAATATTTTCTTCTATTTTTTTAGCACTTCGTAAGGCATGCTTGAGTTCTATTCCTTGTATGAATGCCGTTGTAGAGGTTTGCGCTTCATTGATAAGACGCTGTCCCAATTTATCATAATCGGATTTCTTATAATGTCCATGATAATCTACGGTGAAATCCAGCAGTTCGGCTAATTGTTTAGGATTTTCTATCTTATAAGTTATGGCACCTTGGATAGAAATTGTTTGAAAGTCAGCAGTGGATTCATTAAAAATAAACTGTACGTCATCACTTCCCAGCGGAATAGCTACAATAGAGGAGCTTGGTGCATAATAATAAAACGACAATCCTCGTCCCTCATTATTTATCTTACCCTTCTTATAATGAACTACATAAGTCATAGAGTCAAACTTAATATATTTTATTCCAAACATAATTTTATATTTTTTAAATTAATATTTTCGTTTTTTCCAACTAAAATTGACAAAATTTCCCAACACACCTACTATTATTATGTACCAGGAGTATAATATTTGTAAAATTATAAATAATTTTAACAATCTCGTATTTTTATAAAAAAAAGAATTTAAAAATAATAAAATAAAATCGGGCAAAGTTTTGAGGAGAAACAAAAGAATAAAATACTTTAAATAAGTTGTTTCAACGATGACTAATATTAATATTATTAGCAGCGAAATGTTTGTTATCAAAACTAATAAGCTGGTATAAATTAGTCCGGGGTCTCGGTAAAATCTGGATTTAGAAGTCCATCTAAAACGTTGTCTCAAAAAGCTGCGAAGCGTTGTTTCCGTAGTCGTAGTAACGATGGCATCTCGGTGTTTTAAAAATCTTATCTCTTTGGGATAAAGTTTTTTTATTTTTAATAAAAGAAACATATCATCTCCCGAAACCACCGAATTATTAAGGGCATCATTAAATTGCATATAGATTTCTTTCTCGTAGATTAAATTAGCTCCGTTGCACATGAGTGGCATATTTATGCCTATTGCACCGGCGGCAGATGCTTGCAAACTCATGAACTCCAGTTCTTGCAATTTGCCAAAAAAGCTGTCCGTTTGTGTGTCACACAGCAGTACCGGTGCAATAATCATCTTTGGTTTATAAGTTATATAAAAATAGTATATCGTCTTGAGCCAGTTCGGGTTGAGCCGACAGTCAGCGTCTGTTGTTACTATCAAATCACCTCTTGCTAATTTGACTCCCATATTTATGGCTTCTTTTTTACCTCGTTGCGATGAGTTCATTTTATGAATATTGAAATTTTTAGCGCCGCATATTTTATTTTCAATAATGGAGTATGTATCATCATCGGAATTATCATCTATCAAAATGACCTCATATATTTCGTTGGAAATAGTTTGAGAAAGCAGGTCATGAATTAAAGTGGCGATATTTGCTTCTTCATTTCGGAGAGCAATTATGACAGATAAAAATATTTTTTTTTCGGTTGAATAATTTAGAATGTTTGTATCATGCTGATAATTATAATATTTTATTTGTATCCAGCCAAAAATAAAAGCGGTAATAAGTAAAAAGTATAACAAAAAAATGATTAAAACGTAACTCATCGTATAACGCTATTGATGTAATTTATTTAGTTCGGCGTCTAATTTCATCGCATCGGGTAATAGTTTTTGTAGGTACTCCCAGAATAGATGACTATGATTTTTTATTTTGAGATGTGCAAGTTCATGTAACAGCACATAATCAACAAGATGTGATGGCAATCTAAGGACATGAAAAGAGATGCGAATGACATTATCGGAATTACAACTGCCCCATTTTTTTGTGGCACTTGAAATAATGACATTCTTATATTGTAAGTTGTGGTCTTTAGCAAGCTGATACAAACGCGAAGGTATTATTTGTTTGGCTTTTTTTTGCAGAGCGAAATTTACTGCTTTTTTTATTGTCTCCTGCATATATTCGCCATTGCGTTTGACGTCAAGCGAGTGCGAAATAATTATCTGGTTCTCCTTGAGTGTTATAATAATATTTTCTCTTTCTTCAACAAAAAATATTAAATCATGATAAGGTGTTATTTTACGGGTGTTCTCAGTTATTATAACCGGATTCGGAAACTTTGATGCATATTTTTCTTTAATTTGTTTTATTTCGGCGATTTTACTATGCACAAAATCCATTGCTATTGAAATATCACACCCTTTCGGCATAGTGACTTTTATCTCTTGATTAGGTTTTACTATTATTTTTATGTTCTTAGCATTCTGGTATTCTACAAATGATACCATACCTAAGGAATCAATTAACCTATTTTTTGTTGCCATATATAAATTTAATATTAATTAGATTAAAATAACTGTTCCCAGTGAATTATCGCATCTGGCTCCTGTTGTGATAGCACGAGCGTTTACAAAATTTTTAGTTCTCAAAACGCCTAACAATCCAAAAATCAATGCTTCTTTATATTCTATAATGGTAGAATCGGGAATAATCAGTTCCAGATTCTTGTTTTGTGCAAGTATCTCAATGAAGAATTTATTGTAAGCTCCTCCCCCTGTAATAAAAATTGATTTCCGTTTGTGGTCTGGATTGACTTCGGCGATTTTTATTGCAGCATGTTGATAATAAGTTCGTAATTTGTCGTTTAGCGGAATATTATATTTATCTAATATAAGAAATAACACTTCTTTAACCCATTCTATACCGAGTGACTTAGGCGTAGGGCGATAGAAATATTCTAAGTTATTTATCTCATTAAGGAGTTGTATATTAATTTTTCCGCTACGTCCTATCTCTCCGTCTTTGTCGTAGCTTTGCGAAAACATGTTAGCATAATGATTAGCAATGACGTTGAATGCACAGATGTCGTATGCGGCACGTCCTCCTCTGTGCGAGAAGGAGATATTAGCAAATCCTCCGAGGTTTAAACAGTAATCAAATTCGTTAAACAAGAGTTCGTCTCCAAAAGGAACAAGAGGCGCTCCCTGTCCATTGCATGCTATATTTAAAGAACGAAAGTCACAGACCGTAGTAATATTAGTTACTGCGGCGATGACATTTCCGTCTCCGAGTTGAAAATTCATTTTTGCTTCGGGTTCATGAAATATAGTATGTCCATGCGAAGCAATTAAGTCGGGAGTTGGAAATCTCATCTCTTTTAGATATTTATTTACACAGTTTCCAATGAAAGCTCCATACTCTTTATGTAGCTTAATAAAATTGTACGCCGACAAACGACCTGCATTTTTTAAAGAAGACAACATATCAGGACTATACGGGTAAGTAGTTGCTCCTACTATTTTAAAATTCCATGTTTCATCCCGATAGAAAGTACAGTATGCCAAATCCAATCCGTCAAGTGAGGTGCCTGACATCACTCCAATTACACTATATATGGTCATAAATTAGACTATTTTTTTTGTTTACAAATATAATTATTTTTTTTATTTTTTGAAAAATAAAATATTTTTTATTATTTTTTAATAAAAATTTGTTTGTTATATATTTTTTTTATATCTTTGCAGCATAATTATAATAAATTTCATTATGAATAAAGGAGTTGTTAAGTTTTTCAATGAATCTAAAGGATTCGGTTTTATTAAAGAAGTAGGAACAGAAAAAGAATATTTTGTGCATGTTAGTGGATTAGTAGACGAAGTAAAGGAAGGCGACAAGGTAGAGTTCGAATTAAAAGAAGGAAGACAAGGTTTAAACGCAGTCAACGTTAAAAGAACATAGTTTTTTAGCGAGATGAATTCCAAAATATTTTGCCCCTGTTAAATGTTAACAGGGGTTTTTTATTGACTAAATTTAGAGAGAATATATAATTTGGTAGTGTAAATTTTTAAGTGATAATTTTTTTTTGAACCATATAAGGCATATAAGAACATATAAGATTTATAGTGTTCCTAATTCATTTGTGGCGTTCAACTTTGGCAAGTGTTTTTTTAAATAACAACTATACCTATCCTAATTGATTTGTATATATGGTTTAATATTTTCATATAAATTAGGATAGGCATTATCACAGGGAAAATTACAATTCCCATAATTTTTAGGGATTTTATTAAAGATAGCAGAAATTTTGTCACAAAAAAAGCCCTAAATAATAGGGCTTTAAAATTTTTTTTATTGAACCATTAGTCGTAGTCGCGGCGGGAGTCGAACCCACGACCTACTGCTTAGAAGGCAGTTGCTCTATCCAGCTGAGCTACGTGACCGTTTTTTGTAATCATGTCGCAAAGGTAAATATTCTTTTATAAAAAACAAATTTTTTTCGCATTTTTTTCACTTTTTTTTTGTTTTTTTTTTGCAAAAATAATTTATCTGGATAGCAATTCATAATATATTATTAATCAAAGTACTTATATTTGTAAGTGTCGGTAATATATTGCGGTGATATTATCTTTGCCACCTGCGGAGTATGATGCTTCTACTAATTTATTGGCTAATTCGTTTGTTTTTTTGTATTTTTCTATAATTGTTTTGATTTGACTTTCTGTGAGTGCATCATGTACTCCATCTGAGAAAGCAAATAATATCTCGCCGAAGTCAATGGGTTTAGGTCCTTCTACGTCTATTTTCAACATAGAAATTGGTTGTCCGATAGCCGATGTCATCATATTTCTTTTTGGATGCACAAAAGCTTCGGCTTCGGTAATTTCATGTTTATCTAATAAATCTTGTACTATTGAGTGGTCTCGTGTTATTCGTATTAGTTCGTCTTTTGAAAGATGATAACATCTGCTGTCTCCTATATTGATGGTATAAAATTTATTGTTGTCAATAAAAAATCCGGTCAGAGTAGTTCCACAGTTCTTATATTCAGGTTCATCTAAGCTTTTTTGCAATACCATTGACGCTACCACGAGTGCTGTTTTTCTTAGGAAGCTTGGGATATCTCCGAAGTTTTTGTTTTGTGCGAAGGTATTTTTAAAAATGTCTACCGCCAGACTACTTGCAAAGTCTCCATGTCCATGTCCGCCGACGCCATCGGCTACGAGTAATAATTGACGATTATCTCTTTTTTCGGATATATAATAGCTGTCCTCTTGCGAAGGTTTGCGTCCTTGTATGGAATGTCCGCCGGTAGATTGCAAATCCGAATTAGCAAACGAGTCGGTAGTTTTCATTCCTGAGGAGTTAAAATTCAATTTGTTTAATATTTTTTCGAACATGTTAAATGTTTTAGTAATAAATAATATTTTCACAAAAATAAAAAAAATAATTTTATAAACAAAAACTTTATTATTTTGCGCAAAAATATTTATTAACGTTCTAAATTTAGATAAAATGATAACAAATTATGAAAAACCGGTTGAAAGGATACAAAATATATTGAAGAAATATATTATAGATAACAGTTTGAAATCTCTTGTATTAGGAGTATCCGGTGGAATAGATAGTGCTTTGGTAGCTGCACTTGCCTACCCTATTTGTCGGGAATTAAATATTCCGCTTATAGGTCGCAGTATCACTATTTTGACAAATAAACATGCTGAAATCATGCGCGCCGGGAAAATAGGTAACGCTTTTACGACCGATTTTAGAGAAGTAGATTTATCAGAGACATTTTTGTTCTTACAAAAAACGTTGTTAGAGGATTTTCAAAGTCAAGACCACCGTAATTACGAATTTAAAATACGAGTAGGCAATGCGAAGGCACGCACACGTATGATTTATCTGTACGAATTAGCAAGTAAAAATAAAGGTTTGGTACTTTCTACGGACAATTATACCGAATTGTTGTTAGGTTTTTGGACGTTACATGGTGACGTTGGGGATTATGGCATGATTCAAAATTTATGGAAGACCGAAGTGTATGCGATGTCTCGTTATATGGCAGAAAATAAATGTAATACAGAACAAGCCGAGTCACTTACGTTGTGTATAGACGCAATTCCTACCGATGGACTTGGCATAACTAACAGCGACCTTGACCAGATAAAAGCTGGTACTTACGAAGAGGTTGACCGAATTTTGATTAAAATGTTAAATAATGAGATGCAGGATATAGAAGATCATCCGGTTGTGCAAAGATATAGAAATTCTGAATATAAGCGCAACAATCCGTATAATATTCCGCGTTCGCAAATAGTAGATTAAAAGATTTAGATAAATTTCATTTATTCTATTACTTTTCTTTGCGGAACTCTGCGTGAAATATTTGATTATCAGTTTCTCGCAGAATTTCGCAAAGAGAAAAAGTGTCAGTTATTTTTAAGTACTTATGAAAGATTCTTTTTTTCTTTTAATTTTTTAGGAGGAACGGGGTCGTATCCGTGCGTTCCCCATGGGTGACATTTTAGTAATCTTTTAGTTCCAAGGAATATACCTTTTATGACGCCGTGGATTTGTATGGCTTCTATCATGTATTGCGAGCATGTCGGCACGTGTCGGCACGAGCTTGGAAGGTGCGGCGATATAGCCATCTGATACAGACGTACAGGTAAAATAAATATAAATTTTATGGCTTTATAAAAAAATTCCATTGTTACAAATTCTTTTTGTTATAACATATTCTACATAGTGCTTCGTATTTCTCTTTTTCACCGAGTTCTATTAAATCTTCATTATTAGTTAGCCGATGCGAGTAATTAGCTAATTCTCCGCAGTTTACACATATCGCATGCACTTTAGTAACATACTCTGCAATGCTCATTATCTCAGGTATGCTTCCAAATGGTTTTCCTTTAAAGTCCATATCTAATCCAGCCGCGATAACTCGTATTCCGTTGTTTGCTAAGTTGTTGCATACAGTAACAATTTCTTTGTCAAAGAATTGCGCTTCGTCGATTCCTATTACTTCGGCTTTTGCAATATAGTCGTATATCATCTCCGGTTTAGCAATTGCTCTGGCAGGAATATTATTTGCGTTATGAGAGACGACATTATCTTTAGAGTAACGGGTATCTATTAGCGGTTTAAAAATTTCAACTTGCTGTTTAGCTATTTTAGCACGTTTTATACGTCTGATAAGTTCTTCGGTTTTTCCGGAGAACATTGAACCAACAATGACTTCTATCCAGCCCTTGTTGGTGTTTAGATTGTAATTTTCCAAAAACATGTTATTACTTTTTGTCGTCCCAAAATTTGGAGAGGATGTTTTCGTTGTACCAGGTTTTTTGTTCGGTTGTAAGCAAAGCTTTGATGTCAGTGTGCATGAGTGCTGTTTGTTTGAATATTTCTGACTTTTTAGCTGCAATTTTGTCTATTTTGGCATTAATTTCAGTGGTGTTTGGTGTTTCTGCGAGCATAAGAGTTTTTAATTCTTCCATTAAGACCTGATTTTCTTTTTTCAAAGTTTTTCGTTTTTCCATGCGGTCTTGTTTTATCTCTTTTATCTGCGTTTTTTGTTCGGCAGTCAGATTAGGGATGTCCATTAATTTTGGTTCGTCGTCTTGCGAATAGGCATTGAAGCTTAGCAAAGAGAATGTTAATAAGACGAATAATAATCTACTAATTTTTGTCATAAATTTAAAATTTATATGTTAATAATATATTGAAATCATTTTTTTGATGGGCTTGTTGTTTTGGTACAGTCAATAATTTTAATCTCTATTTCAAATTCTTTTGGCTTGTTGTTTTTAATTGTATTATAAAGTTCTTCCATGTTAGATAATTTGCGTAGTCCAATTATATTTTAAAATTTTTCTAATGATTTTACTTTCGGCAAGCATGAGATTAAAAATAAGGAAGCTTGTATTCTACACGTATTTTTCTCAGTGCATCGGCAAATAAAAACGCATAATTTCTCAAGTATTTGAAAGACAAAAAATACGATATAATTTTTTGTAAAATAATTGGTAGTGTAAATTTTTAAGTGATAAATTTTTTGAACCATATAAGG
>DYQJ01000163.1 GCA_020719345.1 Draconibacterium orientale
ACAAAGATTTCGCTGCTACGCACCTTTTGTTTTTCGTTATTTTTTCTACAAAGATTACGCAACTACGTTGCTAAATAAACTTGTAACTACTAAAAAATAAATATATGCAAGAGTTTTTAGATTCTAATTTTTTTCGCATTTGGAGTGCTGCCGTTCTTAATTTTTTTGTCGCGAATCCTTGACCAGGGAATCGGAATTATGCGACTCATCTTTGCTGCAAAGGGATACCGCAAAATAGTATTTGTCATGGCATGTTTTGAATCGCTGGTATGGTTACTTGCGGTTAGTCAGATAATGAAACACTTAGACAATGTCCTCTGTTATATCGCTTTTCCCGTAGGATTTGCTGCCGGAAATTATATAGGTATAATGATAGAAGAAAAAATCTCTATGGGAATGGTGGTAATTAGAATTATCCCCAAGAAAAATACAGACGCACTAATAGAACGGCTTAGAGAAAAAGGATACGGAGTAACTGCGGTCAATGCAGAGGGAATCTCCGGACCCGTAAAGATGGTATTCACTACAATACGCCGTAAAGAAAGCAAAGAAGTGATAGAAATTATTAACAATTTCAATCCGAATGCTTTTTATACCATAGAAGAAATACGAACAGTCAGCGAAGGATATTTTAGACAGAAAGAGAAAAATATGATTTTTAACTTCTTCAACCCGGCAAGACGACGAACCGAAAAATAAATCTATGCAAACCCGAATAACTATTATTACCGCTACTTATAACTCGGTAAAAACACTGGAACAGACTATTAAATCGCTACATTCACAGACTTATAAGAATGTGCAACATATTATTATAGACGGCAAATCCTCTGACGGAACATTAGAAATTATAGATAAATACAAACAACATATAGATATTGTTATCTCCGAAGCCGACAAAGGTATTTATGATGCTCTCAACAAGGGAATAGCGCTTGCAACAAGTGAGGTCATCGGTTTTTTACATGCCGATGACATCTTTGCGGCAGACAATGTATTAGAAGAAATTGCTAATGTCTTCTATAATAACAATATAGATGCCGTATATGGCGATTTACAATATGTTGCCGAAACCGACATCAATAAGATTATCCGACACTGGCGCTCTAATAGTTTTGAACCGAACAAAATATACAAAGGTTGGATGCCGCCGCATCCAACATTTTATGTCAGACGACAAATGTACTTAAAACATAATACCTTTAATATCAATTACAAAATCGCGGCAGACTACGACATGATGATGCGGTTGCTGTTTGTACACAAAATAAAAGTAAAATACATTCCGATGGTAATGATAAAGATGAGAGTAGGCGGAAAAAGTAATGCCTCTATAAAAAACATTATTCGCAAAATGTCAGAAGACTACAACATCATGCGAACTCATAAGATAGGTGGAATTTTAACATTATTTTTTAAAAATATTTCTAAAATTAGTCAATTTTAAAAAAATTAAATTGACTAATTTTCAAGTTGGCTATTTATTTTTCAACAACCATATTTCTGCTTTCTTGTTCTTGCTCACGTACTTTTTAAATTCGGTAATAGCGTCATCTACTTTGTCGTATCCACCTATTGAAACTCTGAACTTGGTCGGATTATTCTTTATTATCTCGGTTCTGTATCCTTTGCTTGTCAACTCGGTGATGAGCTTTTGAGCATTGGCTTCTTGACTAAAGCTACCAACAATTAAATAATAATCTTTATATTTAGCGCCAAGGTCTTCGGTTTTTACATCTAAGTCTTTCTCTTTCTTAAGTTTTTCGTCATCTGTTTTTGTTTCATCTTTGACAACTTTTGTGGAGTCGGCTTTTTTGGTGTCATCTTTGATTACCTTTGTAGAGTCAGCTTTTTTGGTATCGTCTTTAATCGTCTTTGTAGAGTCTAATTTGGTAGTATTATCATTTTTTAGTGAGTCTTTTTTTGTCTTATTGTCTGCGAGTTCTTTTTTATCTGCTTTTTTATTAACATATTCGGCGAACATTTTTTCTCCCCAGCTAATAACTTTGGCATTGAAAACAATTAACAGAAGTAACAAAATAATAATAGGCAGTGCGATGAGTACACGTCTGAATGTTTTGCCTTTCTTTTTTTCGGGTTCAGTCATCGGTATCGCTGTTTGCGTGGTCTTGGTCTTTTTAATAATCGTAGTTTTAGTGATAGGAGCTTTATCTAACTCTTTTGGTATCGGGATATTGTGCATACCGTAGTTTTCTTGAAGTAGCGATTCGGAAAATGTTTGCTTAAAAGCGAGATTTCCATTGGCGTCGGCATAAAAAACACCGAGATTTTTTAGTTCTATCTCTCCTCTCATTTTAATTTTGGCGTCAGTAGCGTTGACAAAGTCGGTAATACTATTTTGTGCTTCGTCTTCAGTGATAGCAAAATTAAGCACGATATATTTAATCATCACCTTATCAGAGTCGGTTTTGATATTTGTATTAAAGCTGACTGCCTTAGTCGGCGGAATTATAGTGCCGTCAATGTCGTTCTTCTTGGCAGGTTGATACTTAGCGTCAAATTGTCCAAGTCCTTCTATTATTAAACTGTCGTTTAAATAGAGTAAATCTTTAATAATTTCATTTATTTTCAAAGTCATAATATAATAATTTTCTTAGTTATTCTTCTTCTTCTTCTTTAACCATTACATAAAAAATATTTTGCAGCCAAAAAAATTCGCTGTCAAAATAGGGTTGTTTTACGGAGTAAGTGTATTTCTTGTTGTTTTTCACTACTCTAAAAATGACATTTTTCATAGTGCTATCGGCAGCTATAACCTCTCCTATATGAAACAAGACATCTAAGTATGCGTTAAGAATATTTTTATCTTTTGAGACAAAAGCATAGGAAATACAAACATTTTTATCCATATCTATTTCATACGTGTAATACGGATATTGATTGAATGTCTTGCAGGTAAGCATAATAACCGAGTTATTGGCGGTATCTATAGTGACCGAATATTCGGGGTCATTGTTGAAATATCGCATGATATATTCTTTGTTTGTTCCCAAAAAATTATGCTGCGCCACGCTTGTCGTCACGCATAAAAAAAATAAAACGATAAAATTGATAATATGTATCTTTGTTTTCATTAAAAAAAATTAGATATTAGTTTCTGTCCAAAATTTAAGAATTAAATTTTTAGCCATAATAGTGCGTGCTTCCTTAGAGGAGCGAGCATCCGATATAGGCGCAAATTCTTTGTCAATTAATACTTTGGACTCTTCTATAGTCTGGCGAGTCCATGGTTTCCCTATAAAAAACTGTTCCAAAGCTTCGGCTCGTTTGATTTTTTCTGCCATCCCGCCGTATGCGATGACTATATTTTTAACATTTTTGCCATCTAAGCAAAGATTGAAGGCAGCACTGACGGTAGAAATATCCAAATTCTTCCGCTTAGATATTTTGTACGACTTGATAATATTATCTTTGGTAAACTTAGGAATTACTACTGCTTTCAAAATCTCGTCTGCATGCAAGTCAGTTTTTCGGTATCCTTGGATAAAATCTTTTAGCTCTAATATTCTATCCATCTCACCTGTGACGACGACCTTAGCATTGTAAGCCAGCAGAGTCATTGCTATATCTCCTATTGGAGAAGCGGTTGCTATATTTCCACCTATTGTCGCCTTGTTTCTTATTTGTTTTGCACCAAAGAGAGCTATCATTTCGCAAAGTGCGGGCATCTTGTTGAGTGAAAATGTTTTGAGTTCATTAAGCGTGACCCCTGCGCCGATGATATAATCTGTTTCTGACTCGGCTATTTCTTTTAATTCGGCAACTTCAGATATATCAATAATTTGATTTATCGTTTCTTTTCGTTTTGTTATTCTTAGTGCTATATCAGTGCTTCCGTTAATGATGACCGCTTTATTAAAAGATTTTCGTAAAAAGAGAGCTGTCTCTAAATTTTGCGGCACAAAATAAGCATAATCTTCCGTAACTATTTCAATATTTTTCTTGGGAATTGCACTAAGCTTCTCAATGACCGTTTCTTGATTTTTATCAAATCTGTCGTATTTCTTATTTTGTAGCGCGCTGTGTGTCGCGGTAGAAATATTAGCATATCCGGTGCAACGACAAAGATTACCTGCGAGGGCATCATTAATTTCTTCTTGCGAAGGCGAGTCATAATTCTTGTAAATGGCAAACATTGACATCGCTATACCGGGCGTACAATATCCGCATTGAGTAGCGTCAGAGGAGATAATACTTTTTTGTATCTCGTGAAGTTCGTTTCCTTCGGCGAGGTCTTCGGTGGTAATCAAGTGTTTGCCATGTAAAGTTGGTAAGAGCAGAAGACAAGAATTATATGCCTGATAAGATAAGGTATTATTTTGTGTCAGTGAGGCAAGGACAACGGTGCATGCTCCGCAATCACCTTCTCCACATCCTTCTTTAACGCTTTTTCTCTCTGCCACTGTTCGCAGATAATTTAGTACCGTTGTATTAGTATTTATGTCACTTCGCTTAGCGAAATCTATTTCTGTTATCTTATTTCCGAGTAGAAAAGTTATTTTATTCATCGTTGTTATAAATTAATTATGAGATATTTATATATTTTTTGCTCTAACATCGATTAGCTTAGCTAATACAGATATTGCTATCTCGTGTGGGGTTTCACAAGTTATAGGGATTCCCATTGGCATATCAACTTTTTGAATCTGTGGCATTTCGGCTATGTTGTTAGTTATCAAATAATCGGTCAGCTCTTTTACTTTTCGTTTGCTTGCGATAACACCGAGATATGCGAATTCTTGTTTTATACAATATTCTAAAACGGCTTTATCATGTATGTGAGCATGCGTCATGATACAAATAAAACTGTCAGAATCAAAAACGGTCTCTTTAAAAAAGTTGTCGTGTTCGGTGTTCGTTATTTTGCTATTTTCTATGTTCCAATTATTAAAAATATCTTGTCGGTGGTCTATCACATGTACGTCAAAATCAAGCTGTGACGCAAATTGTGCGAGTATTTTTCCGATGTGTCCTGCTCCAAAGATATATAATTTCTTCTTGTTCAAAATTGGTTCTATATATATGTCTACTGTTCCGCCGCATCCCATGTTGAAGTCTTTCAATAAGTTGTACTTATAAATTTTAGGGATTCGTGTCTTTATAACCTCCACTGCATCTTTAATAACTTGAAATTCAAGAGCGCCGCCTCCTATAGTTCCGCTGATTTCTGAGTCGTTGGTAACTAACATTTTAGCGCCTATCTTGCGCGGGGTAGAACCACTTGAATCTACTACGATACACAGCGCCTTGTTTTTTGTTACTCCATTAATTTTATCAAAAATATTTGACATAATTTAATTATTTGTTTTATTACTTAGTTTTTTCTCCACAATTAGAACAGTACGACAGATGTACGAAATTTTTATTTCCGCATTTAGCACATTTAGCAAACAACTCCAAACCGCAAAATCTACAAAAATCTGTCGTGATAGTTAGATTTTTTGTGATTTCAGGTACTTGATATTCCCATTTTTTTAGAATAAAATCTTTACCGCACGAAGGACAAACATGATTTAAAAGTGACCTTTCGGCAGTCTCGGTTTGCACTTTTTTGGAACGTTCCTTAGAGGAAGTCTCCAATTCTTTCTTCTTTTGTTCAATATATTTTCTAAGGAAATTAATAGCATAAATACCTAATAATAAAGATAAAACTATCCCTACGGTGTATCTTATGTATCCGCCGTAGCTTGGCAGATAAGGTACCAGTCCGAAGAAGAATGCGTAAACGGAGTAGAATACAAAAGCTCTAAATATAGCCCAGTATTTGTGTTGTCGGAATTTTATGACAAACCAGACGCCTATCAAAAGAATAGGAAGAATTAATAACAGCCGAATGAGAAATACTTTTAAGTCATATTTCTTCATTGCCTCGTTATATTTTATGGTGGCATCTTCATTGGCTTGGAATCGTTTTGTCTCCAAGTCGCCTCGTTGCGAACGTATTTGAGCTATAGTATCTTCGATGAGACGCATTTGTGTTGTCCATTCTTGTTCAATCTTGAAGAACTCGTCTAATTTTTTAGCCCGTTCCAATACTTCGCGGTCATTAGAAGGAGAGCCGATTGTGGTGCGTGCTTTCAGCCAATTTTCATAGGACTCGTTTTCGCGCAGATAATTTTCTCTTACGATAAAAACGGTCTTCTCTATTTGTTTCCGCTTGTTTTCGTAAACAAATGCCGAGTCTTCTATTTTCTTTATAGTGAGGTCTATCTCTTCTATAACTGTTTTATCTTCAAAGTCATTAAATTCCGGCGCAAGTGTTATTTTATCTATATCATCAATAAATTTTGTGGTGAGCAAGATAAGAAAGACACACAAAACTACCGAGATGCTAAAATATATTATCTTAGAGGTACGCTCTATTTTTTTACTGTTTATTTCCATAAGTTATTACTTTGCAAATAGTTATTAACTATTTTTTGTATATATTTACCTATTACATCAAACTCAAGATTAACCGTAGTTCCAACCTTAATATTATGAAAATTAGTCACTTGATAAGTGAAAGGAATAATTGCTACTTGAAAGCTATTTTTTTGCGAATTAACTACCGTTAGACTGACTCCATTCACAGCAATTGACCCTTTTTCTACGGTGATGTTACCCGTTTGGCTGTCGTATTCAAAAGTATAGTACCAGCTTCCATCGGCTTCGGTTACATTTGTACAAACAGCTGTCTGGTCTACGTGTCCTTGAACGAGGTGTCCGTCAAGTAGTCTGTCCATGGTCATGCTGCGTTCTAAGTTCACTTTGTCTCCCATTTGAAGCAGTCCGAGATTAGACTTCAAGATAGTTTCTTGTATCGCAGTGACTTTATAATAGGTGTCATCTATTTCTACTACGGTCAAACATACTCCGTTGTGCGAGAGACTTTGGTCAATTTTCAATTCTTTCATAAACGGACAGTGGAGGAAGAAGTGATAGTTATCTTGTTCTCTCTCTATTTTTAATACATCGGCGGTTAATTCTACTATTCCTGAAAACATAAATTTATTTTTTAAAAGTTTAACAATATTAATTCAAATTCGTGATATATTTCCACATAATCATGTCATTTTTCATTTTTTCTCTTACTATCTCCAAGTCTTTATGAGTATCTACCGCATAAGTTATGATATCAGTCATTACCATTTTAACTTTTAATCCGTTCTCTATCAGTCTCATCATGCCTATTGACTCCACTATTTCAAGCGGGGTTTGTGGAATATTATTAAAATTCAGAAGGAAGTCTCTCCGTATAGGTATAACATTTACTCGTTTTAACATTGGAAAACCGGAGGCGCCCATTTTGGAAGATGGTATCGCTTCGCGGGAGAAATAGAGTGCGAAATTATAAATGTCCACCACTACTTTAACTACATTTGGGTCGTAAAATTCTTCGGTAGTTTTGATTTCTGACATCATATTAACTACATTAATTTCTTCATCTAAAATAATAGGACTCAGTGCGTTGCCTATCATGTCGTATGTTATCATCGGCTCGTCTCCTTGAATCATTACCACTATGTCAAAGGTTGTTTTTAGTTCTTTTTCTATTTTCTGTAGTGCTTCGGCGGTTCGGTCGGAGCTGCTTTCGTGGTCAATTTTCGTCATGACTACATTTCCGCGGATTGATTTAATATAGTTATATATTTCTATGTCGCAAGTAGCCACATAAACTGCGGAAAGGTCTTTACACATTTCTACTCGCTTATACACGTGTCCTATCATCGGCATGCCATGTATGTCTGCCAATGGCTTGTTTGGAAATCTCTTAGATGCCAAACGCGCGGGAATTATTCCTATAATGTTCATCTTTTTGTTATATACTTTAAATGTTTATAATTTGAACTTTTATTCTTATCTAATTATTTTGTAATCAAAACTTTGGCAAAGTTGCCGTTTATAGTATAATTAAAGTTCATTACTATTTTTATACTGTGACCATGCGTCGTACGCTATTGTCAGTCGTTGGTACCAGTCTTCTCCGTATTTTCGTATAAGTGCATCTTTTACAAATCTAAATACGTGTATCTTCTGATTTTTACCTTTTATACAAGCATCGTTACAAAGATGCCATTTGTGATAATTAACTGCCTCAAAATCAGCATATTTAGTTATCCGTATCGGGTAGAGATGACAAGAAATAGGTTTACGAAAATCTATTTCTTTGTTAAAATAAGCTTTTTCTATAGCACATGACGACAAATTATCTTCATATATCAAATAAGCACATTCTCGGTTGTTGATAAGTGGAGTCACCAAGTCTCCCTCTATATCAACTTCGTAAACATTTTTATCTAATATCGCTATATTTTCCGGTGGCAAATATTTCTTTATCATCGGGTAAATTTTCTCCAATATGTTAATTTCCTCCTCGCATAGCGGCGCTCCGGCGTCTCCCTCTATGCAACAGACACCAAGACATTTTTCTATGTCACAGCAAAAATACTCGTCAAGGACATCCAAACTTATTAAAGTGTCGTCAATTCTTATCATATTTCAAAATATTTTCACAAAAGTAAAAAAATTTAATAAAAAATAAAAAAATAAAATATTTATTTTAATTTTAAAATAATTCTGCGCTATTTTATAGGATATTTTTATACTTTTGCGAAACTCTGCGAAAAACTTTGCGAGACTCTGCGAGAAATTGATTATCAGATATTTTACGCAAAATTTTGAAAAAGCGTAATCTTATTAAGAAATCTTACTCAAACGATTTAGCATCTCCAAGTCATTGATAATTATATGCTTTCCTTTTAAGGTTATTAATTTATCATTCTTAAATTCCAACAAATACTTCATCATACTCTCTATAGACATTGCCGAATAATCGGCGATATCTTTTCGTGTTATATGTTCAAAAATATCTTCTTGCAAAAACTTTTCTTGACGTATATAAAGAATGGCATCTGCCAGACGACCGGGCATGTTTTTAGTTGCAATACTTGTCATCTTCTTATACATCTCGCTATTTTCTTGCACGAACCAATTATGCACAAACTTTTGTAAATTACTGAAAACTCGGAAGATTATTTTTTGAAAATAGAATTAACTGAAATACAAT
>DYQJ01000164.1 GCA_020719345.1 Draconibacterium orientale
AATTTGAATTTTGGTCACTATTTTTATACGCTACCAATTTTTTAGTGATAAATTTATATCTTCGCGCCAAAATAAATTAAAATATTATTATTTTTTTATAAAACAATTTGCTTATTTTATTTTTTTATTATATTTGCAAAATAATTTCTTTGGAGATGAAAAAATCTTTTGCTGTCTGTTGATATTAATGTACGGAATATTTTTTAACTTCGCACATAGTGAACAATTAAGTATAACAAACTACTGTAAAACAATTGATTATAAAAAACAAACTAATGAAAATAAATTAAATAACATTAAAAATATTTTTAATACAAATCAACTACAACACAATTACTCTTTTCTAATAAAATTAGTCGGAGGGTTAATGTTATTGCTCATCGTGTTCATTACTTTGAAATTAACAAATATCATCGCATGGTCGTGGCTCTGGATAATCGCACCGCTATGGATACCGATAGCTTTATATTTATTTCTATTACTAGTGTTGCTTCTAATATAGTATTTAACTAAACAATTATTTTATAACGAGTTATTTTTTTATGACATACAATATAAATGAATATTTTGAAACTTTAATTCTTAGTGCCGACTTCTTTGATTTAACGGACAAAGAACATCGTTTCTTTTCTATAGAAAAAAATTTTAACGGAATTGATATTAACCTACTCAAAAATGCTAATATTGCAATAATCGGAGTCCCTGACAGCCGAGAATCCGAAAACTTCGGATGCGAAAAAGCCGTAGACCTTATCCGCGAAGAATTTTATAAACTATTTGTACACAATAAAAAAATTAAGATTTACGACCTCGGAAATCTTAAATTCTATAAAAATATTAATATTACATATACCGTCTTAGCTGATGTCTTACATTTTTTATTGGCTAATAATATTATTCCTTTAATCATCGGCGGAACACAAAATATCACTTATTCGCAATACCTCGCACACGTAAAATTAGAGAAAAATTTTAATATTACTACTATAGACGCATGTTTTGACCTGGCGAATATCAACGACGAATTCAACTCGCAATCTTACATGACCAAAATTATCATGGAACGAAACTACTTTCTACGAAAACTCACTAACATCGGATATCAAAGCTATCTCGTCCCATTATATCAGAAAAATATCATGGACAAACTTAAATTCAATGCCATCAGACTCGGTGAAGCACGTACCTACATAACTATTAACGAACCATATCTAAGAGATACCGACCTATTTTCAATAGACATAAAAGCAATAAGATATTCCTCTGCCGCAGCAAACACCACTGCAAGTCCAAACGGTTTTCTACCCGAAGAACTATGTCAACTCGCAAAATATGCCGGAGCCAATGACCGAACATCTTCTTTCGGACTTTATGAAGTCAATCCTAAATTAGATACGCACAACACAACTGTTAAACTCGCAGCTCAAATCCTCTGGCACTTCATTGACGGCTACGGACTCAGAAAAAATGAATATCCGAAAGAAGACTTTACTAATTACAAGAAATTTATTATGCAACTCGACTCAGCGGAAGAACTTGTTTTTTATTGCAGCAACAGAAGTGATAAATGGTGGATAAAAGTAAAAGACAGCGACAACAAATACACCATCGCAGCATGTTTGCACGAAGATTATAAAAATTGTATGAATTCAGATATTTCTCCACGAATTCTCGAACTTTTTAATAATTTATAATATATTTTCACAATTTTTTTATTATATTTTAGTTAATTAGATATTGTTTGCTTTGATTAAAAAAACAAATTCTAATAAAATCGCTTTTTTTTTATTAATTTGAATTTTTCATTTGCACTACACAAAAAATAATATAAATTTGCAAAAAAAATGAAACTTAGTTATGAAGAAGATTTTTATTTATACTACGGTTATTCTTTTGTGGGCAGTAACGCTTAAAGCGCAACAAGACCCGCAATATAGTCACTATATGTTTAGTAATGTAGCCAACAACCCCGGAGCCGCCGGAATGGACGGATTAATCTCTGCTAATTTGATTAGTCACGACCAATGGATCGGCTGGGACGGAGCGCCAAAAACAAGACTTCTGTCAGTAGATGCACCTTTTAATTTGTTTAATATAGACCAAGGTGCCGCACTAACTATATGCGATGACAGACTCGGTTTTGAGAAAAATTTTAATGCCAAACTCGCATACTCTTTTCATAAAGCAATAGGAGCAGGAAAACTCGGTATAGGAGTAGACCTCGGAATCCTAAATAAAGCTATAGATACTGATAGTTTAAAGTATCCTGATGGAACTGATGAAAACGTCTTTGGCGATTCTCCTAACAAAACAGCTTTTGATATCGGAGCAGGAGCATTCTTTATTTACGAAAATTTATACACCGGACTCTCCATGACTCACATAAATAGACCTACATTAGTGTACGGTGCCTCTGGTAAATATAAATTGAAATCCCATTATTCTCTCACCGCAGGATACAATATGTTGTTATCTAATACCTTAATAGAAATGGTGCCATCTTTCCTTATAAAGACAGATATAACTACTGCACAATTTGACATAAATTTATTATTTAAGTACAATAAAAAAACATGGGCAGGCGTTTCTTATAGAAATAAAGATGCAGTGGTGCTTTTTGCCGGAACATCTATTATTAATAACGTGAAAATTGGATTGGCTTACGACATTACAATTTCTAAAATGCAAAGCGGAAGTAACGGAACAATAGAAGTTTATGTAGGATATAGCTTCTACTTCGAACGGACGCCAAAAGTACAACAATACAGAAGTGTAAGATTTTTATAGAAAATAATTTTAATTCAGCAATAAATATTCAAGTGTTATGAAAAACATAAAAAGTTTAGTTTTTATCGGTTTAGTAATTATAACCTTAGCCAGTTGTGGGGGACCAAGTTCTAATGGTGAACTAATAGGGATCCCCGGACGTAAAGAATGGTATGAACCAAATCCTTATGGTATGGTGTTTATCCCGCAAGGGACTTTTAACATGGGACCAAACGACCAAGATGTTCCCTTCTCTCTGACCGCACAATCTAAAACCGTCTCTATTGACCCGTTTTGGATGGATGTAACTGAAATAACTAATAACGAATACCGACAATTTGTTTTCTGGGTAAGAGACTCCATCGCACTTAGAAAATGTGTTATGAATGGTAAAGACGACTTTAAAGCTAAACTGAAAGCTGATAAATATGACGAGCAAGATTATTCCCATGATGACCCTAAAACTTGCTTCCTCAACTGGGACGTAACCGACAAATTATGGGATAAGCCCGAAGATGACGTCCGAGATGCTACTCGTGATATGTTCCTCGAAAAACAAGACCGACTATACGGAATAAAAGAAATAGATGCAAGAAAACTTATTTATGAATACTACTGGGTAGACCTAAAACAAGCCGCCCTTAAGCAAAATAGATATAATTTTGAAACATTAGCTTATGACGGAGAAGTCATTGACGCAGAAGGTAAAGTAACACCTATAACATCCAGAACATCTTTTATTATGAAAGGTTCTTTGCATATATATCCGGACACCCTCGTTTGGATGGCTGATTATACTTATTCTTATAATGAACCTATTGCTAAAAAATACTTCTGGCACCCTGCATTCGACGAATACCCCGTAGTAGGAGTTACATGGAAACAAGCAACAGCATTTAGCATCTGGAGATCACATGTTATGAACAGCTACATGTCACAAATTAATGAAATACCGTATGAAGATTACAGACTCCCTTCAGAATCAGAATGGGAATATGCAGCAAGAGGTAATCTGGCATTATCTATGTACCCTTGGGGAGGACCTTATACAAGAAATATTACCGGTTGTTTTATTGCTAACTTCAAACCGCTTAGAGGTAACTACGGTGATGACGGAGCTAACAGAACCTATGTAGTAGGAACTTATGCCCCTAACGAATACGGATTATATGACATGGCAGGTAACGTTGCCGAATGGACTTCTAACGCATTTGACGAATCGGCTTACTCGTTCACACATGACTTAAACCCTGACTATACTTATAATGCACTTGCAGATGACCCTGCGGTATTGAAACGTAAAGTCATACGAGGCGGCTCATGGAAAGACATAGGTTATTACTTACAAGTTGGAGTCCGAACTTATGAATATCAAGACACCGCTAAATCTTATGTAGGTTTCCGAAACGTCCGTTCATATCTTGGAAGTGATAGCCACGGATGGGACATGAAGAGCTGGGATTAATTTACTCATAATATATTATTTTTAGAAAACCGCGAATCTTATTTTGCGGTTTTTTCTTTGTTGTTTACTTATTTATAGAATTGGAACGTTATTTGATTAAATAAAAATAAAAAATATTTTTATTTTTTTTTAATTTAATTTTGTAATACCATTTTTTTTTTATTATTTTGGCTTTTATTTTAATAACAATAATTTTTTTTTAATAACTAATTAAATTATCTAATATGGCACACGGAAGTGGAAAAGTACATTTTACCCAAACACATGGATGGAAGAACTTCATGGCGAAGTTGTATGGTTTTGGAGCAGCTATTGTTATCGTTGGTGCGTTGTTTAAGATTATGCACTGGCCTGGTGCAGGACCTATGTTGATATTAGGACTAAGTACCGAAGCTGTTATCTTTATTTTCTCGGCTATTGAACCGGTACACGAAGAATTAGACTGGACTCTTGTATATCCTGAATTAGGTGGATACAGTGATAAAGATGATATCCCTGTTCACGACTCAGGTAAGAAACCGGAAAAACATGTTGGAAACAACAATAATGTTGCTGTTACCGGCGGAAATGCTTTATTGAAATTTGACGAGATGTTGGAGAAAGCAGGAGGAGCAAGTCTATTTGAAAAAATCGGTGGAAACTTGGAAAAATTAAACAGCTCGGTCACAGAATTATCTAAAACAGCAAGCGTATCTGTTGCTACTAATGATTTTGCCAACGGACTAAAAACTGCAACCGAATCGGTGAACACTTTGTCAGGCGCTTACAAAAAATCGGCGGAAACTTTTGCTAAGAACTCTGACGGACTAACTTACTCGGTAGAGACTTTGGCAGATGCTTTTAACAAATCTTCTCAAAAAGTAAATGAACAAAACAATGCTTTCAATACCGCTTATAAAAAGCTTACTGACAGCATGGCTATTGATTTTAGTGCTTTAAAGTCTGGAAACAAACAATACACAGACGGTATGGGATCACTCAACAAAAATTTAGCAGCTTTAAATGCTATTTTTGAAATGCAATTAAATGAAACTGACATAGATAAGATGATGAAAGACATCAAAGGTTCAGTTGAAAATTCTAAAAAATACAATGCAGAAGTTAAAAAATTAGGCGACAGATTAGAAGCTCTTAATGGTGTTTACGGAAATATGCTTGCCGCTATGAACGTCAAAGTAGCATAATACATTAATTAATTTATAATTAAATAAATAGAAGATTATGGGACACGGAAAAGAATCACCAAGACAGAAGATGATTGGTATGATGTACCTGGTGCTTACAGCTTTGCTTGCACTCAACGTTTCAGCTGACGTTCTCAACGCGTTCATTAAGATTGATAGTAGTATCCGAACTACAACTGAGAACTTTCAAAAGAAAAATGATGCAACTTATGCAAGTTTTTTGGCAGCCATGACAGAAAACAAAAAAGCAGTAGAACCTTGGTACAATAAAGCATTGGAGGTACAAACTAAAACAAATGATTTATATCAAGCAGTAGAAGACTTGAAAGTGTTGCTGGCTACAACAGCAGACGGTCCAACAGGAAATCCGTATGCACTCCAAAAAAAGGATGATACAAATGTAGGAGGACAAATTATGGTGCTTGAAGGCAAAGGACCCGAATTGCAAACTAAGGTAGAAGAATATAGAACTTTTTTGGAGTCTTTTCTACCAGATAGCAGCAGTATAAGAGATGATTTAGAATTAACTTTATCTACTTCACCTTCAATAGACGCAGAAGGAAAGGAAATTCCTTGGGTATCCTCTAACTTTGAACATTTGCCATTGGCAGGGGTTATTGCGCTGATGTCTAAAATGCAAAGTGATTTTAGAAATTGTGAAGCACAATTACTTGCTTACTTATACGGACAAATTGATGCAGGTACTTTCAAATTTAACAAAATTGAAGCTATCGTCAGCGCACCTTCAGGATACGTGCTACAAGGACAGCCATATCAAGCTGAAATATTTATCGCAGCATCGGACACTACAAAGGAACCGGAAGTTGTACTTGCAGGCGGAACTAAATTACCTGTAGAAAATGGTAAAGCAGTTTACAAAGGTGAGACAAGCTCGGTTGGTATGAAGACTGTAGCCGGAGAAATCCTGCTTAAATCACCTGCAACAGGTGAAATTTTGAAATTCCCTTTTAAGACCGAATATCAAGTAGGAGCACCAAGCGTAGCGGTTTCCCCTACAAAGATGAACGTGTTTTATATAGGAGTAGAAAATCCGGTGGACATCACTGCTTCCGGAGTACCGGCAGACGCTGTTACTGCAACTATTAGCCAAGGTTCTATCCGAAGAAGTGGAACAGGTTACATAGTAGAAGTAAAAGGTGGAACATCTGCTACTGTTACTGTGACTGCAAAAGTTGGCGATGCTGTAAAAACACTCGGTTCAAAAGAGTTTAGAATTAAGACCGTTCCTTCTCCTGTTGCGAAAATCGGAGGACAAGGAGGTGGAGTAATGGGAAAAGCTACTCTACTTGCTCAATCATTTGTAAAAGCTGAAATGGAAAATTTTGACTTTGAATTGACTTATAATGTAACAGGTTTTACTGTATCTGCTACTATTGGAGGTTTTACAAAAGAAGAAGCATCTACAAGTGCAACTATCATATCGGCACAAAAAGCAATAATCACTGAAGTTAAATCGGGAGGTAAAGTATATTTTGAAGGCATTAAGGCAAAAGGTCCAGATGGATCAACAAGAGACCTCGGAACTTTGAGCTTTAAAGTAAATTAAAAAAATATTGCTCTTGAAAAGTTGAGTTTTGCACAATATTTTTCACAAAAAGAAGTTTTAATATAAAGAAATTTACATTAGAACTTCTTTTTATTTTATATAATCTTAAAATATTATTTTATGAAAAAAATCGGTTTTTTAGCTGTTTTTTTAATAGCAGCAGTTATGGCAGCAGAAGCGCAAGTGTTGTTGGGTTTGCCTTACGAAGAAGAACATGTAAAAAGAGATGCGCCGATGCCGTATCAGTATTTGCGAGAAGCAGACGTGATGTGGTCTAAGACCATCTGGCGGAGAATAGAGCTGACCGAAAAATTGAATCATATCTTGTACTTTCCTGTTAAAAAGAAAGCGAACTGGATGAGCTTGATAGATGTGTTTTTGTACGGAATACATAAAGGTGGTCTTACTCCTTATGACGAAAGTGGAGATGACGAGTTTGGTATAATATTAACAGAAGAAGAAGTGCATACCCGCATGGGCGCAAAATCGGTAGTTAGTATGATAGAAACACCGGACGGAATGTCGGAAGTTACAATAGACGAACCGTATAAATCGTGGGAAGTAAAAGCTTATTTAGTGAAAGAATTGTGGTTCTTTGATAAACAACGTTCTGTATTAGAAGTCAGAATTATCGGAATATGTCCTATTTTGCAATATTACAGACCCGATGATGTAGACCAAGAAACACCTTTATACAAAAAGACTTTCTGGATATACTACCCTGAAGCACGCGACATATTAGCCAGTCAAGCAGCTTACAATCCTGAAAACGACCTGAAGAGTATCACTTTTGACGACATCTTTCAAAAAAGATTCTTCTCAAGCTATATTTATAAAGAATCAACACCATATAACAGACTGCTCCAAGAATACACTACCGGATTGGATTTATTATTGGAAGCAGAAAGTATTAAAGAGACTATTTTTAACTTTGAACAAGATTTGTGGGAATATTAAAATCTCATTTGCCAAATGTTCATTATAAGAAGTTTTAATATAAAGAAGTTTACATTAAAACTTCTTTATTTTTTTGTCTTATTTTAAAATATTTTTTATGAAAAAAGTTGGTTTGTTTATTATTTACTTTGCATTTGTTATATGCTCAGTAAATGCTCAAGTATTGTTAGGATTACCTTACGAAGAAGAACATGTAAAAAGAGATGCCCCGATGCCATATCAATTTTTGCGCGAAGCAGACGTGATGTGGTCAAAAACTATCTGGCGAAGGATAGAACTGACGGAAAAATTGAATCATATATTATATTTTCCTGTCAAACCTAAAGCAGATTGGATGAGTCTAATAGATGTTCTCCTACATGGAATACACAAAGGCGGACTCACGCCTTACGATGAAAGCGGAGATGACGAGTTTGGTATCATTCTAACAGAAGACGAAGTACATGCCAGAATGGGAGCTAAGTCTGTCACTACAACAGTTGAAATCCTCGAAGGTTGGGAAGAAAAAACTATAGCTGAACCATATAAATCGTGGGAAGTAAAGGCATATTTGGTAAAAGAATTGTGGTTCTTTGATAAACAGCGTTCTGTATTAGAAGTCCGAATTATAGGAATATGTCCTATTTTGCAATATTACAGACCCGATGACGTAGACCAGGAAACCCCTTTATACAAAAAAACTTTCTGGATATATTATCAGGAAGCGAGAGATTTGTTAGCAAGTAAAGCAGCTTACAATCCTGAAAACGACTTGAAGAGTGTCACTTTTGATGACATCTTTCAAAAACGATTCTTCTCAAGCTATATATTTAAAGAATCAACTCCATATAACAGACTGCTCCAAGAATACACTACCGGATTGGATTTATTATTGGAAGCAGAAAGTATTAAAGAAACTATTTTTAATTTTGAACAAGACTTGTGGGAGTATTAAACAGGTAGGTTTATTTTGTTGTAAAAATGAGTTTTATTTTTCCTGCAAGTTTTATGAACATTTTTTTTTAGTGGTGTTAGCCACGACATCTTTGTAGGAATTTAAAATAGCGTATAGTACATAGAATTGTGGTAACTATTTAGCAACGTAGTTGCGTAATCTTTGTA
>DYQJ01000371.1 GCA_020719345.1 Draconibacterium orientale
CTTGAAAATAAAATAAATAGCGTGTTTAGTCACCATTATTTTACGCTATCAAATAGTTTTGATATAACAATAGTTTATTTTTCAAATAAAACATTTTTTTTATAAGAAATAAAAAATAATATTTATTATATTTGTAACGTTTTATGAACAATAAAATATTCTGTTATGAAAAAATTATTTTTAAGTTTTATTATTTCTATTTTGATTGGTTCACTCTCGGCGCAGAGCAATTATAGCTTCCGATTTTCTACGGTAGTTTTCAATCCGTTAGATACATTAAATCGTCCTATCTATATTAGTAATCTGACAAAAAATGGACTTCTCTCTTTGGAGCCGGGTATTTATATGGGTTTAGAACTTTTTGGAAATGATTATACTTCCGTTAAATTTGCACAAAGTGTGCGTCTGGATCCGTGTTTCAAAATCATGACAACTTCTCAAATTTTCTTAAGATATAGACTTTTCAAACGCTGGAAAAATACCATGACTATTTCAGTTGGACCGGTTTTATTTATCAGAGGCACATGGAAAGATTTGACCGGATATTATCAACAAGAATATTATCAAAACACATTGTATTTTCAGAACTCGGTTATGTGGTTTAGTGCCGAGTTAGAATTTAACAGACATGTATCCAAGCATGGAGACTTTGTGGTTACTTTAACTCACATGTCTCCTCACTCGGCAGGAATTTTAATCGGTTACAAATATTGGATGCGCCGAAAAGCAAAGCGATGCGGAACGTGTCCAGGATATAGATAATTATGATTCTTCAATGATTTTTGTGAAAAATTAATTATCACGCAAAGACGCAAAGCAAATAATGATTTTTTGGAAAATTGATTATCACAAGAGTGCGGTAAAAATATATTCAAAAATGTCATGTGTTTCTTTCCATGTATTTGCATTTAGCGGCTCCGGTGTGTCTATTAGCCATGTAGAATCTGCTTCCGGATGTGGTCCAAACAAGATTATCTTGCCCTTACCAAGAGTAGTTAGAAATGCGGCTACATCTTGATTTTCATTATTATAGTAAGCATAAATGGTGCTGTTTGTCGGGATGTTACTTTTGGCAAAAGCGGGTCCGTATTGATAATAAATTGTTCTTTGTGTTTCAAGCCAAGTTATAGAGATAATTTGCGGGTCGGTATATTTGCCGTCGTATGCAAAACTTTCTATATCAACGAGTTTGATACCTGTTTCGTAACCATCCTCCCATTGACTACCTTTTGAAGCAACATAGGCGCCCCCGCAAATACCAAGATAGTTACCTCCATTTTCTATATATTTTTTCAAGTCGTCTTGCACGTTATACAAATCTTTCAACAAATCGCCGGTATCATCTTGCGTTCCGCCGATGACAAAAGCTTTTGCGCCGCTGAGACGGTCAGGAAGATTAGCAATGTTAGATATATATTCTACTTCGTATCCTTTTTCCTCTGCCATTTGTGTGACCTTCTTCACGCCGTCTTTGTCTGCGATTGCTCCATCATATATTAAAATATATTGTTTGCTGTCGTCGTCATCTTTTTTGCACGAGGTTTGTGAAGAAATGACGAAAAAAATGAGTGCTAAGAAAAGCATTTTTGTAAATGCACTGATTATTAATACTTTTGTTCTCATAAGCATTTTTATTATTATTAAAATAAATATTGTCGTGAAAAAGTTGAAATTAACATAGTAAATTATAAATTAAGAATTATAATTTGGCTTTTACTTGAATATCAAGTAGTTGTAAATTATAAATTCGAAGTTATTTTTTAAATTTTACATAACAAGTTCCTTTTATGTTAAGTGGCAGATTTATTTCCATTTTGTTTCATCAAATTCAATTAAAT
>DYQJ01000165.1 GCA_020719345.1 Draconibacterium orientale
AAAATCAGTAAATTTGAATTTTGGTCACTATTTTTATACGCTACCAAAAAATTATGAATTATGAATTTTGAATTATGAATTATGTTTTTTGTGATTATTTTTTTAAGTTTAGATTTGACAACTTTTAAAAAGTTGTCAAATCTACTAATTTTGTTCATATATTTTTATTCTTTATTTTTTTTCGTATCTTTGTTGAAAATATGCACCTTTATTAAAAATAGATAATGTTTACAGAAACTTATAAAATTGAACACAATATAAATATTAAACCTATTGTGTTAGAAAAAATTAATTTTTTAAAGTCGCTTTGTAAAAAATACAATGTTGCTTACTTGTATCTGTTTGGTTCTGCAACAAGCGATAGATTTAATGAAAATAGTGATTTAGACTTTCTAGTGGCATTTGATAATGTTCCTATATTTGATTATGCCGATTATTTTTTTGATTTTATGCACGAGTTAGAAGATTTATATGGAAGGAAAATTGACCTATTAACAGAACAATCATTGACCAACCCATACTTAATAAAATCTATAAACCGCAACAAACAATTAATATATGACAGACGAAATCAAGAAGTATTTGCATGATATAAAAATATCAATAGATGCAATAAATGATTATCTTGGCGAAGAACGTAACTTTTATAAATTCCAAAATAACAGGATGTTAAAAAAAGCAGTAGAGCGAGAATTTGAGATTATTGGCGAAGCAATGAAACGTATATTAGCAATAGATAAAAATATTAATATTTCTTCTTCACGCAAAGTTGTAGATTTACGCAATTACTTAGCACATGGTTATGATAGTGTAGATTATAGTACCTTGTGGGGGATAATATCAAAACATTTACCAAACCTAAATACAGAAGTAGTTAATTTACTTATAGATAAAACTAATAATGACAATTCTTAGTGATTTACAGATTTGACAACTTTTTAAAAGTTGTCAAATCTAAACAATTTTTAGAATAAAAAAAGCGAAAAAACCTTTCAAATAGTCGAAGACTTTTGAAATGGTTGAAACATTTGAACCGTAATATATTAACCACTTCAAAAGTCTTCGACTATTTGAAGGGTAAGGTATAAAATTTTGGGCGCAAATCAGAACCCTGCCAGCGTGAAAAAACGCTGGCAGGGTTAGAAGTTTTCGCCGGCTAAATTTACAGATTTGACAACTTTTTAAAAGTTGTCAAATCTAAACATTAATGGATATTTATGCGGATTTTCTAAAGAATCTAATTCTATATCAATATCCAATTTTTCCCAATATAATTGGTCGGGAGAAAGTAATTTGAATTGTAAAATGTCTTCTATACTTGCTTTTTTGAAAGCAGGGTAATCTTCTAATGATACAAAATATTCTTTCTCATTTACAAGTATCCAAAAACCGAACTTTGTTATATTCGTTATTTCTTTATCTATTAAAATGTTGTTTCCATTGATTAATGAACTCATCTTCTTTGTCCTCCGTTATTTTTTGTATTTCTTTTAAATCTTTACTATTCAAATTATAAGAACTTGATAAACTGACTATTGGCTCTAACCAAAATTTTGCTGTGCCTTCGCTTGTACTCACATTTACGTGCATTCGTAACTCTTCTCTACTATTAAAAAAAAATCTGTATTTCCCAAATAATAAAATTGTCGGCATGTTTTTATTTTTTTACAAATTTACAGATTTGACAACTTTTTAAAAGTTGTCAAATCTAAACAATTTATTACATAATTCACTAATTGTTGTAATTGAAATACTATTTTTCCAAAGTTCATATTCACTTATATCTATATCATCGTTCCAAATAACCCCATAACCACCAACATCTTTTCTTGCTTGAAAAAATAAATTTTTATCCGATAATAAGGCAAAATTTTCATTTGATAATAATGGAATAAAATCATATATTTTAATTTCACTATTATCAAAAATAATAAATAATTTGTAATTATCTAATGGTTCAACATATTTAATTTTTGGATATTCCATTTTTATTCTAATTTAGTTATTTTTTGTGTAAACCACATTTCTTTTATTTTATCTTTAAATTTTGTTGCCCAATTTTTAACTTCTTTTTGGTCTTTTGTGTCCAAATTTCCCTTAAACATTTCAAAATTTTCCAACTCAAATAAACCCGATTTTTCATTATCATCAGCATGAATATGTGGTGGAGCATGGTCATCAAAAAACATTCTGATAACTATATTTTTTAAACGTGTTAATACAGGCATAATATTTTATTTTTTTACAAAGATACGAAAAAAAATTATGAATTATGAATTATGTTTTTTTTGTTATTTACAGATTTGACAACTTTTAAAAAGTTGTCAAATCTAAACAATTCTTGCAGAGTTTTGCAAATTATTCTTTGTACCAGCTGGCGTACATTGCGTAGCTTTCTGCTATTCTAAGTATTTCGCCATTTAAGAGTTTTTCGTCTAATTCTTTGATTCGTTTTGCTGGTGTTCCTGCATATACTCCTCCTGTTGTTAGTCGTGTTCCTTTTGTGACTACTGCTCCTGCTGCAACAATGACATTAGGTTCTATTATTGCGTCGTCGAGGACTACTGCGTTCATTCCAACTAATACGTTGTCGTTAATGTTGCAACCATGAATAATAGTTCCATGTGCGATAGTTACATTGTTACCTATGTTTGTAGGTGATGTTTTGTAAGTAGCGTGTATTACTGCATTGTCCTGAATATTAACATTTTCGCCTATTCTTATTTTTTCTACGTCTCCTCGTATTACTGCTCCAAACCATACGCTGCAACCTTTCCCTAATACCACGTCACCTATTATGACTGCATTTTCGGCTATGAAGCAATCTTCTGCTATCGTAGGTGTAATTCCGTTTAGTTTTTTTATTATAGCCATATTGTTAATTATTAAATTGTTAATTACTTAGTTATACTGCAACTTGCCTAAGTTATATTTTATAGTATAATTTTTTGGTAACTATTTAGCACCTATTAATGTATTGAATATCAATACTTTTTCTCGCAGAGTTCCGCAAAGTTAAAAAACGCAGAGTTTCGCAAAGATTTGATAATCAATAAAATTCTTTACGTTAATTTGCAAAAAATATTGCATGAATTTGAGAAAGATATTGATTATCAATAAATTTAAGTGCTAAATAGTTACATTTTTTGAGCTATTTTATTAGCACAATTAATTCCATCAATTGCTGATGACATTATTCCGCCGGCATAACCTGCTCCTTCTCCGCAAGGGAAAAGTCCTTGTATTTGTACGTGTTGCATTGTAAGAACGTCTCTTGGTATTCTGATAGGTGATGATGTTCGGGATTCTACTCCGACAATAATTGCTTGGTTTGTAAGAAAACCTCTCATTTTATTATCAAATAATTTGAACGCTTCTCTAAGTGCGTTGCTAATATTTTCCGGTAACCAGAAGTGCAATGGCGATGATGTTATTCCGGGAAAATAAGAAGTATAAGGTAATGAATTAGATAATTTTCCGTTGACAAAATCTACGAGTCTTTGTGCCGGTGCGCTTTGTTTGTATCCACCGTTATTTTTAGCCATGTTCTCCATTTTTTCTTGGAATATTAGTCCGGCTAATTCTTTATAATTGTCCAGTTCGGGTATGTCTTCTGTCCGTATCTCCATGACGATTCCCGCGTTTGCATAAGGGGAGTTTCTTTCCGATGGCGACATTCCGTTTACAACAACTTGATTTTCTTGAGTAGCGGCTGCGACAATATAACCTCCTGGACACATGCAAAACGAATATACTCCTCTTCCGTTAATTTGTTCGGTCAGCGAATATTCGGCAGGCGGTAAAAAGTTCATTTGGTCGGAGCGATGATATTGTATCTCATTAATAAGTTCTTGCGGGTGTTCTACTCTTACTCCCATTGCGAAAGGTTTTGCTTCTATTTTGATATTTTTGCTGTATAAAAGTTCGTAAATGTCTCTTGCGGAGTGTCCTGTTGCGAGGATTACCGCTTGTGCGAGATGTTTGTCTCCGTTTTTTGTAACTACTCCGTTAATTTTATTGTATTCTATTAAGAGGTCTACTACTTTTGTCTCAAAAAATATTTGTCCTCCGCAGTTGAGTATTATTTGTCGTATATTTGCGATGATTGTTGGGAGTTTGTCTGTTCCTATATGCGGGTGCATTTCGTATAAAATATTTTCATTTGCACCGTTTGCATGTAATATTTCCAGTACTTTTGTAATATCTCCTCTTTTTTGAGCTCTGGTATAAAGTTTTCCATCAGAGAAAGTTCCTGCTCCTCCTTCCCCGAAACAATAATTAGATTCCGGATTCAGTTTGCTTTGACGGTTGAGCATCGCTATATCTCGTTTTCTATCTGATGCGTTTTTTCCGCGTTCAAAGATTATAGGTTTTATGCCGAGTTCTATCAGTTCTAATGCGGCAAATAATCCCGATGGTCCTGCTCCTACGATAATAACTTCTTTAGCATTATTAACGTCTTTATAATTAAACAGATATTTAGTTTCCGGGTTTGGCGCTTGGTCGTATACGACTTCTAATTTTAAGTTTACTTTAATATCTTTTTTTCGGGCGTCTATTGATTTTCGCAAGATTTTTATTTGGGAGATTCTCGTTGCTTCTATTGCTAAACTGTTTCCTGCCATCGGTTTAATGTATGCTTCCGATTGTGCTTCTTGTGGTGTTAGTGCGAGTTCTATTATTTTTATCATTATAAAGAGATTATTAAAAATTTATTTTTTAAAAGCTTATTTGAAATTGTGCGGATATATTATTTTTTGTTTCGGAGATTATTAATTGATTATTATATATATTTCGGCGATAATATTGTATTGCGATTTTGGCATTTTGTCCTAATAAGTAATAATTTATTCCTGCTCCGGGTTGAAAAGATTTTTGATTAAGTGCTTGAAAATCTTTGTAATACACGTATGCGTAAATTTGTAGTCTGTGCGCTTCTTTGGTTATATTTTTGGCGAAAAGATAAGCGAGATGGCAATATGCGGCTTGTCCAGTTCCGATGATAAATTCGTTGTTTCCGGCACCTTGCGGGGTGTTTCCTCCAGCAAAATAGTTCATGCTTCCGGCGATTTTGATGTAATTTTTGCCGTATTCGTACTTGTAGAAAGCGGCGTAGCTTGAAAATACTGCTCCCGATTTTAGAGGTATATCCGCATACATGTCTGCGGCGATTGTAAGCGTATTAGAAAAGATGGTGTCCATATTTTCGTTGAGATATGCTGATGCTCGTGGTTGAAATTCATATCCAGCTCCTATGTTAAAGATTTTTTTGGCGCCGAGATAAGAAAAGCTTTTAGAGGAGTATTTAATATCTTCTAAGTCAAGGAATTGCCATGCGATATATGCTTCGTGTCCAAATCTATCTGATGGGAAGTCGTAGCTTGTTAATTTAGGGGTTGTGGCATTGAGTGTAGGTGTGTATGCTCCATTGTTACCTACCTGCAACATCGGTCTGACCAGTGCGGCACGATATTCTAATTTCTTGATTTTACCGATGGCAAAAAATTGAAATTGTCGTCCTATGTTGTCTGATTTTCCTGCTGTAGGTAGTGCGAGATGATTGTAATCTACGGTCATAAATTGTGATATGCTTAGACTTGAGGCACGCGAGATTCCGTTGTATAAAGTTTGTCCGATTCCTGCGGTAAAGTATTGTGGTATAAAATTATAAGAGATGTATGCTTCATAAGTGTAGAAATTTCCTTGTTTGGCATTAGCTATTGAAAATGCGTTATTTCCGAGTAGATATAACATATTCAATTTCTTATAATTAAAGAAATGTCCTATACATACTCTCGTCATTGCGATGTCTGTTGTTGCGTTTTTTGTTTCTCCGCTTGGGGAGATGCTGTTGGGGTTTAGTTGGAGATATCTGCACTGCAATTGTATTAGTCCTATTGTTCGTATTGAAAGCGTTGAGTCGGCGCCGAAATAATTTGTCCACGATTTTTTGAGTGGATTTTCTTGTCGGGTTTGCGTTTTCGCATTTATTATATTTATCAGGATAATAAAAGCTGTTAAAAAAACATATTTCTTTTTCATATTCGTATTATTATTCGTATTATTATTCGTATTATTATTTTTTTGTTTTTGAAAATAAGACTTCTTCTAATGAGCCGTTTTTATATTTAGCTTTTAACAATAATTCTCCGTATTCGTCATATTGAATTATTATTCCATGTAGTTTTCCGTTTTTATAGGTCATGATTTTTTTCATATTTCCGTTTGTGTGCCATTCGTTCCATCTTCCTGTGGCTATACCGTTTTTGTAATTTTCTTGTCTTGTTTTGACTTCTCCTGTGTAATATTTCCATGTTCCATCTTTGTTTTTGTCTATATAAATTCCTTCTATGCTTTTGTTTCCGAAATTATCATAGGCAATATAATTTCCGTTTCGGAGTCCGTCTTTGTATGTTATTTCCAGTTCTTTTGTTCCGTCTTCTCGGTAATAAATTGCTTCGCCGTCTTTTTGGTCGTTTTTGTAATTGACAATGTAGTCTTGGTTTCCTGTTTGGTGCCATGCTTCCCATTTACCTTCCATTTTTCCATCTTTAAAATATCCGATGCTTTCAAATTTTCCTGTCTCCCAGTATTTTTCCCATTTTCCTTCTTCTTTTCCGTTGCTATATTCTCCGGTGTAATATATTTGTCCGTCGCTGTAATATACAGTCCATTTACTGTTTCGTTCTCCGTTTTTATACGTTCCTATTTTCCATATTGTTCCGTTGTCGTCCCACCATGTCCATTGTCCTTCCATTTTGTTGTTTTTGTAATATCCTTCGTTACTTTTTTTGCCGTCTGCTTGATAATATGTCCATAGTCCTTCTTGTATGTCGTCTTTAAATTCACCTTCTATTTCTAATGTTCCATCTTCGAGGTACCAGAGTGCTTTTCCATTTTTTTTGTCGTCAGTATAGGCGATTTTAGACTCTAATATTCCGGTTTCAAAATATCTGTAATGTTCTCCTTGTCGCAGTCCGTTTCGGTATTCACCTTTTAGATATATTTTGCTGTTGCTCCAGTAATTAGTCCAAGTGCTGTCTTGTTTGCCGTTTTTTATGCGACCTTCTATGTCAATAGTTTCGTCTTCGTTCCATTCGGAGTGGATTCCGTTTTCTATGTTAGTAATTTTTTTGAGGTTTCCATTTTTATAATATTCAGTCCATTGTCCGGTCTTTTGTCCGAGTTTATAATTTCCTGTGTTAAAAATTTGTCCATCTTCGTAGTAATATGTCCATGTAGAGTCTTGATAACCAGAAGCATATCTTCCGATTTGAAAAATATTTCCGTTGTCAAAATAGTCAATGTACAATCCGTTTCCGTTATATACGAGTGTATCTCCGTTGGATTTGAAAGCGCTTATCAACTTTATGCTGTCTTTTGTAAAATAATATTCTTCTTTTATTTTGAGACCTTTGTTGTTCCAGTAAGTCCAGATGCTGTCTTTTTCGTTGTCTTTGTAGTATCCTAATAGGTTTAGTTGTCCGTTGTCAAACCATTCTTTGTAAGCGTCTTGCCGTTTTTCATAAATAATTTTTCCTTCGGTTTGTTTTTTGCCGTTTGGATAGTAATATGTTACTCTACCGTTAATGAATCCGGCGATGAATTCGGTTTCTTGAAACAGTTTTCCATCTTTGGAGTAGTATTTCCATAGTCCTTTACGTTTTTCGTCTTCCATCATACCTTCGCTCTCTTTCGTTTTGCCGTCAGTCCAGTAGTTTATTTTGTTTTGGGCAAAAAAAGGTGTTATCAAACAAAGCACAAGAAGACATGACAATAATAATCTCTTTTTCATGTTATATATATTAATTTTTTTGGCAAATTTAAAAAATTAAATAAATAAAAAAACAATATATTGTTTGCTATTAAAATTTTTTTTTTTTAATTTTGTGAACACTATCAAAAAATTATTCTTATATAAGTTTATTAATAAATTTTAACTCCCCGCATTATGAAATTTGTAGATATAAAAAACAATATTGCGTTCGCTAAAATTTTTGGTGATTCGCACAAAAAGGAGATATTAATTTCTTTTTTAAATGCCCTTCTCGGTTTAGATAAAGACAAAAAGATAACAGATTTGACTTTTAATAACATTTATCAGTTATCCGAGTTAGAAGAATTAAATAATGTTCCGATAGTTATTAAAGTGACTGACCAGCAACATCGGGTTTACATAGTTACGATGCAAACTAATCAATCTTCTTCTTCTTTCGAGCTACAAATATTAGACAATGTTACTCGTTTTGGGGCTGCTGTTTTTGTTGGAATTTTAAATTTTTGTCATACAAAAGAGGACTGCTATTTTTCAAAGTATTTAACTTCAGTGACTAATCCTGATTCTCTTGATAAATATGAAGCCGAGATTAATCTGGTTGAGCTACCTAAATTTTATAAGAAGTTTAAGGCACAGAAAAATTTGGTAGAAAAATGGCTCTATTTTATAAAAAATGCAACTAATTTGACTGTAATACCGGAAGATGTTGATACTATAGAATTGCAAATGGCTTATGAATCAGCCGATAATCAGAGTTGGAATGCAGAAGAGCTCGTCTTGTTATAAAGAATTAATGTTATTGTTATTATTTAGCACCTATTAATGTATTGAATATCAATACTTTTTCTCGCAGAGTTTCGCAAAGATTTGATTATCAATAAATTTAGGTGCTAAATAGTTACAATTAATGTTATTGTACCTATTTAGCACCTATTAATGTATTGAATATCAATACTTTTTCTCGCAGAGTTCCGCAAAGTTAAAAAACGCAGAGTTTCGCAAAGATTTGATTATCAATAAATTTAGGTGCTAAATAGTTACAATTAATGTTATTGTACCTATTTAGCACGTAAGTTCTCAATAGTTGGTAAAAAAATCGGGTAACTACACAAAGTTAGACAAATTTTCACGACATAGCAACACAAAAAAACTATGTTCTTGTATGTATCTGTGGGGTTAAATATTTTGGTAGCGTAAAATAATGGTGACTAAACACGCTATTTATTTTATTTTCAAG
>DYQJ01000166.1 GCA_020719345.1 Draconibacterium orientale
TAAAAAAATATTTGTATATATGAAAAATCAGTAAATTTGAATTTTGGTCACTATATTTATACGCTACCAATATTTTGGCAGTTTTCCATACAAGTAGAAATCCTAAACAATTAAATAGACGACAGCAAGATAAAAAATTCTAAAATTCCGAAAATTCTGGTTCCTACATTGGCAGGGTTCAAACGTTTAGACCCTTCGGTTTTAAAACTATCTAATTTTTTGTCTAACTAATTGTTTATTATATTTAACGGGTCTACTACGGTTGCGAATATAGAATTTTTGTCGGCTAAGTCCCAAGGTTGCACGCTGAGGACAGGGATTTGACAATTCTCTATTATAGAACGTGCTTGCGAACCGATGAAAAATTCTTTGAAATTATCTTGGTCACGCGTCATTATAACCACGAGATGCGCATTACTTTTTACAGCAAAATCGTTGATAATATCTGCTACTTCGGTTTTGGTGTCTGAAATTAAAGTAGATAGACAAACAATATTTTGTTCTTCTATATATTTCTTTGTCTTATTCAATTTTATCAGTAATGATGCTTCGTTGGCTACGCTTGTGGTTGTATCTATTGTAAGTAAGTGTAAATTAGAAGAAAGCAATTTTGCAAACTCTATGGCGGCGGTCAGCTGTTCGGTAATATTTTTAGAGAAATCCATCGGGACTAATATATTTGGGCATTCAGTGGTTGGCGCTATGACTTTTGTTCCGGTTATAGATATTACCGGATTTTTCACTTCGTTGACTAAGTGCAAAGTATTTGAGCCGAGTAGTCTTTTTACAAGCGAAGGTTTTTCCGTTTTTCCTATTAAGGTAAAAATAGGGTCTATTTCAGCTATGTATTCTTCTATTTGCTGATAAACTTTTCCGCGTTTTATTTTTGTGACTACTTTTGTTTTTGCATCAAACTTGTTTGCTTCGGCATTTAAAAGTTGTTGTACCATTTCTGTTAATTTCTGATATTCAGTGTCTTTACTAAAAATAGCCAGCACTTTAGAGTCTTCTACTATGTGCAACAAGTGAACTTCGCAAGTTAGTATATCGGCAAAATATTTTGCATGTTCCAGTGCTACTGCCGATTGCTCGTTAAAATCTATCGGTATTAATATGTTATTTTTCATGTATCTTTATTTTTAGAGGTAAGTTCTATATTTTTTTGTAAAATCAAATCAAAAGAGTTTAATTCTAAACAGCATAAATTTCCTAATCTGGTGTGGTCGTAGAAACGATGTTTTTTGCTGTACACACAACCATTATCAAGCGGGATAACTTTTTTTCTTTTTTCTACGGCTTCCAATATGTCCTCTATATAAGTAGGATTGTGTCCATGGACAATAGTTTTCGGAAACTCTGGTGGCACGTATTGGTCAAAAAAACGTATCTCCAACATTGCTCTGTAGTTTTGCAACGGATTTGGCGACTTAAAATCTATCCCGGCATGTACGATGAAGAAGTTATCTAATTCGTAAAATGTTTTTAGTTGATTAATAAATTCTACGTAATTAGGTTTTATTTTGTCATCTTGGTCAAGCAGATTTTCCGATTTGTTCATCTTTTTCACAAAATAAGCAAACATATTACGTTCGTATTCTAAATAAGTCTGTACCAGCGTTTGTTCATGGTTTCCGAGTAGAGGAAAAACAGAGTAATTGTCGTCTTTAAGTTGAATAATGAAATCCAAGACGCCGTCACTGTCTGGTCCTCTATCTATATAATCTCCGAGCAAATATAAGTCATCATCTTTTCGGAGATTAATTTTCTCTAATGTAGCTTTAAATGTTCTCAAACATCCATGTATGTCGGGAATAACAAATATTCTTTTAGAGGTTGTCATTATAGGACAAATTATTTGAACTTTCTTTTTTGTTCGGTTTCAAATTCAGTTAAAATTTTGTCCATCTCTTTTTGCAATTTTTCAGCTTCTTCTGCGGCACGTATGGCAAAGTTTTCTGTTTTATCTGCAAAAATAATTGTTCGTGAGGCGTTGATAATTAGTCCATAATTAGAATTTAGTCCGAAGTCGCATACATCTTTCAGACTTCCTCCTTGTGCGCCTATGCCTGGTACGAGTAGGAAGTGATTTGGAACGATATATCTTATTTGTTGTAGTTTATAAGCCATCGTAGCTCCTACTACGTACATTATATTGTCTTCATTTCCCCACCATCTTCCGTATTTGATAACTTTTTCAAATACATACTCTTTACTTCCGGTTTCTTGAATCAATTGTAAATCAAAAGCAGTAGGATTAGAGGACAATGCGAGCAGGATTACCCATTTGTCTTTATATTCCAAAAAAGGTTCGGCAGTGTCTTTTCCCATGTAAGGTGTTACGGTGATGGCGTCAAAATTCATATTGTCAAAGAAAGCTTTAGCATACATTTTAGAGGTATTTCCTATATCTCCTCGTTTAGCATCTGCTATTGTTAGCAAATTAGGGTAATTTTCTTTGATATAATTAGCGGTTTTTGTTAGCGAGTTCCAGCCGCGGCATCCATCTGCTTCGTAAAAAGCGGTGTTAGCTTTGAAAGCGATGGCATATTTATGGGTAGCATCTATTATTTGTTTATTAAATTCGAAGACTGGGTCTTCACAATTTTTCAGATGCTCCGGTATCATTTCTATGCACGAGTCAAGTCCTACACACAATAAAGTGCGTTTCTCTTTTATCTGATTTTTAAGATGTTTAGAATTCATGTTATATGAGTTTAAATTATTCTCCACGATTAAATTATTCGCTACTTTCTTTCAAGCGTTCTGCGTTTTCGGCTATTTGCAATTTCTCTATAATTTCTTCTATTTCGCCGTTCATAATTCTTGGCAAATTATAGAGTGTTAAATTAATTCGGTGGTCGGTTACTCGTCCTTGCGGATAGTTATAAGTTCGTATTTTAGCGGAACGGTCACCTGTAGAGACCATCGTCTTGCGTTTAGACGATATTTCGTCTAAGTATTTTTGATATTCTATGTTGTATAGTCGGGTTTTTAGTTCTTTCATTGCTTTGTCTAAGTTCTTGAGTTGCGATTTTTCGTCTTGACAAGTAACGACTACGCCTGTAGGAATGTGCGTGAGTCTGATTGCCGAGTAAGTGGTGTTTACAGATTGTCCGCCGGGTCCGGAGGAGCAGAATGTGTCTTTTCGTATGTCATCGGGTTTTACTTCTATGTCAAAGTCATCTGCTTCGGGCAATACAGCGACAGTAGCGGCAGAGGTATGTACTCGTCCTTGTGTTTCTGTTTGTGGCACTCTTTGAACACGATGCACTCCTGATTCATATTTTAAAATACCATATACTCCATCGCCGGAGATATTTATTATCACTTCTTTATATCCTCCGACAGTTCCGTCTGCGGCGTTGACTAATTCGGCTTTCCATTTTTTAATCTCACAGAATTTCATATACATTCTCATGAGGTCTCCTGCGAAGATACTTGCTTCGTCGCCGCCAGTGCCGGCACGTATTTCTAATATTGCATTTTTTTCGTCTTGCGGGTCTTTTGGTAAGAGCATAAATTTTATCTGCTCTTCCATAGCATCACGATGCGAGATGAGTGAGTCTATCTCTTCTTTTGCCATCTCACGCATTTCCTCGTCTTTTTCTTCTGATAGTATTTTTTTGGAACTCGTGATGTTACTAAGTATGTTATTATAAGTATCATACGCCTCTACAATAGGTCTTAATTCTTTGTACTCTTTGTTTAGTTTGACGTACAAAGGCATGTCATTATATACTTCGGGTTTGTTTATGAGTTCACCTACTTCTTCAAATCTCAATTTTACTCCTTCTAATTTCTTAAATACTAATTCTTTACTCATTATTATATTTTTTATAAGATTATCAATATTAACAAAAAAATGTTGGTAGCGTATAAAAATAGTGACCAAAATTCAAATTTACTGATTTTTCATATATACAAATATTTTTTTATATATCTGATTTTCAATAATATAACATTTAAAATGTATATACAAAATTATAAATAAACGAATTTTATAAGTACTTGAAAATAAAATAAATAGCGTGTTTAGTCACCATTATTTTACGCTATCAAAATGTTAGCTTGTTAAAAGCTTCTACTTCAATTTAGCGAGATACATATTTAGATAAAATCTTTTATTATAAGAAAAAGTATTTGTGTCATAAACGATATTTTAAAAAAGTTATAATTTGAAACTTACCAAAGTTTTACGTTTGGCAAGTTGATAAAAAAAAATTAAGCCAATGTAGCGACCATTATTGCTTTAATGGTGTGCATACGGTTTTCAGCTTGGTCAAATACTACGGATGCTTTAGATTCAAAGACTTCTTCGGTAACTTCCATTCCGTCGAGTCCGAATTTTTGATATATTTCTTCGCCTACTTTTGTTTCGCGGTTGTGAAAAGCCGGCAAACAGTGTAAGAATTTACAATCAGGGTTACCTGTAGCGGTCATTGTTTGAGCATTGATTTGGTATGGTTTTAGAAGGTCAATTCTTTTTTCCCATACAGAGTTTGGTTCTCCCATTGATACCCAGACATCGGTGTAGAGGAAGTCACAACCTTTGACTGCTGTTTGTACGTCGTCAGTGATAGTTATTCTTGCTCCTGTTTTTTTTGCTATTTCTTTGCACTTATTAACTAATTCGTCATTAGGAAGTAGGTCTTTTGGTCCGCAAATTCGGACGTCCATTCCTAATTTAGAACCTACTACGAGTAGCGAATTACCTACGTTATTACGTGCGTCACCGAGATAGCAATAAGCTATGTCTCTAAGATTTTTAGTAGAATGTTCCATCATCGTCATTACGTCTGCGAGCATTTGTGTTGGGTGAAACTCGTCAGTTAAACCGTTCCATACAGGGACTCCTGCGTATTGCGCCAATTCTTCTACGATAGCTTGTCCGTAACCACGATATTCTATGCCGTCATACATTCTGCCAAGTACTCTTGCGGTGTCTTTCATGGATTCCTTTTGTCCGATTTGTGAGCCGGATGGACCTAAATAAGTTACATGTGCGCCTTGGTCAAATGCTGCTACCTCAAAAGCACAACGTGTTCGGGTTGATGCTTTCTCAAAAATTAGCGCGATGTTTTTTCCCTCTAATTTTTTTTGTTCGTATCCTGCATACTTAGCGGCTTTCAAGTCGAAAGACAGCTTCAATAAAAATTCTATCTCTTGTGTGGAGAAATCTAACAACTTCAAAAAGTGTCTGTTTTTTAAATTAAATGCCATGTTCTGTTTATATTATAATTGAATTATTTAACAAAATGCAAAGATAAAAATGAAAATAATAAAAACAAAAAAAAAATTATAATTCGTGTATTCTAATTCCGATGACGCAGACGTCATCTATTTGTTCATATTTTTTCTCGCCTTCCGGATTTAGCCATGCGAGGAATAATTGTATAAGTTTATTTCTTTGTTCTTCCATTTGTAGATTGTTTATTTCCACGAGTCGTTCTTTAAAGCTTTTTATCATAAATTTATTTCCTTTTGGTCCTCCGAATTGGTCTACGAATCCGTCTGAGAATATATAAAATACGTCTCCTATCTGGATTTCTATTTCATTGTTAGTAAATTCGGCTGCTTCTTTGATATGAATACCTATCGGCATTTTATCAGCTTTATAATGCGTGAGTTCGTTATTTCGTATGAATACAAGCGGGTTGTTCGCTCCTGCATAGTGGAGTTTTTGGTTTGTAGCGTCGATGACACACATTGCTATGTCCATGCCGTCTTTGGCTTCGTTTTCTTTTCCTGTTTGTCGGAGTGCAGTTTTTACGTTGTGTCTTAGTCGGGTCAGTATATTTCCTGCGGTTGTTTCTTCTATTGTCATGGTGTTTACAATTTCATTTAAGAAAGAAATTCCAAGCATGCTCATAAATGCGCCGGGGACTCCGTGTCCTGTACAGTCTGCGACAGTAATAATAGAAAGATGTTCTTTTTTTGCGAACCAGTAGAAGTCTCCACTAACTACGTCTCGTGGTCGGAAGATTATAAAGTTTTGAGGCAGAGCATTATTAATAATTTCTACCGGCGGTAAAATTGCTTCTTGAATACGTTTAGCATAAATAATACTGTCCATGACATGTTGTCTTTGAACTTCTACTTCTTCTTTAAGTTTAGTAACCCGTTTTAGTTGTATTTCAATTTCATCTTTTTGTGCTTCAATTTCTTCGTTTTTCTGGTTGAGGATTCCGTTCTTTTCAACAATTTCGTCGTGTTGTGCTTTGAGTAAAATATTAGCTTTGTGTTGTTGTTTATTATTTCTATAAATTAAAAGTGCGATGATTATAACAAAAACAAATGCGATGAGAAAAAATACGCTGATGATAAGTTGTCGTTTTTCACGAGCTTGATTTTCTATTTCTTGTTTTTGTTCTTCGGCTTTTTGTGCTAATTCTCTTTCTATGAGTTGTTTTTCAAAGTCTTTTTGCAGTTCAAGTTTAGAGACTTTATCGGCGAGGTCGTTTTTTCGCAAGGAGTCTATTGCTTCATAGTACCTTCTATTGTATTGCAATGCCGATTGGTAATCACCTTTTGCAGTATATACATCTACATAAATGCTATATACCTCTCGTTTTAAGGCGAGGGATGATATTTGTTCTGCTATTTTTAGGGCTTGTTGTAACAGCCCTATACTCTTGTCGTATTCAGATTTTAATATATAGTATTCAGCCATATAGGTATAATTGTTGGCAATTTCAAAAGGGGAGTTTAATTTTTTCCATGTTTCTGTTGATTTATTTAGGAATATAAAAGCGCTGTCTAATTGCTCTAATCTCAAATATATTGAACCAATAGAACCGTTTGCTTGCGCTATAGAAGTTTCATCTTTGAGTTCAGTACTAATTTCTAAATATTTGAATAAAAATTCTTTAGCTTCTTGTCTGTTAGGGTTTCTATAGGTATTTTTAACACTACCAATTCGGTAATAGCTTTTGGCTATTCCGGCTTTGTCGTCAAATTTTATATAAATGTCCATCGCTTTAGTAAAATATTCTTCGGCGTCTTTATAAAAATTTTCGCCTTGTTCTACAAAGACGAGTCCAATGGCGTTGTATGTTGCGGCAATACCTTTGTCATCTTTTAAAAATTCTTTAAATTTTAAGCTCTCGTAAAAATATTTGAGCGCACTTTCGTAATCCGCTTGTTGCGAGAAGATGCTTCCTATGTTATGTTTGACTTTTGACAAATTCAGTGTGTCGTTAAGTTCTACAAAGAGGTCAACGCTTTTTACATAATAATCATAAGATTGTGAATAGTTAGAATTAACATAATAAACGCCTCCCATTGACTTGTAAGATTCGGCAAGTCCGGGTTTATATTGTATTTTTTTAGATAAATTAATTGCTTGTTCGCCGTATTCTACTGCTTTATTTAAGTCGGTATATCTTAATAACCAGCACAATCCGTAGAGTTCCTTTATTTTTGTGGTGTCGTTGGTGGTAGTGTTTATAATATTTAATATACTGTCAACCTTCGGGTCGTTTTGCGAAAAAGCAGTGTTTATTAGACACAAAAAAATGATGATGTTAATTATTCTTAATGCGTATTTCATAAAAAATGTTATTTTAGGTATAAACAACAATTATAATTCCGAAAATATTTTTTTTACAAAGAAAAAAAAATAATCAATAAAAAAAACAATAAATAAGATTTTATTTTAATTTTTTTATTTCTTTGTATTGTAAAATTAAAAAAATATAGTTATGAAAAAGCTTTTATTTTCAATGATGGTTTTGTTGGTCTTATTTAATAGTTGTTCGCGTCAGTCACAAAATTATGTTACACTTTTTGGTACCGCTCAGGGTACTACTTACAATATAATTTACGAACATTCTGACAAGTTGAATTTAAAATCGGAAATAGATTCTATTTTGTTGCAATTTGATAAATCCATGTCGGTTTGGGATTCTACATCGGTAATTTCTAAGGTCAATAACAATGATTCGTCAGTGATTTTAGACTCGTATTTTATAGATGTTTTCAATAAAGCAATGGAAGTGTCGGCGGTTACTGATGGCAAATTTGACATCACAATAGCTCCTCTTGTGAATGCTTTTGGTTTTGGACCATCAAAGCGAACTGCCATAGATAGTGCCTTGGTAGATAGTTTGATACAATTTGTAGGTTACAAGAAAATTAACATAGTAAATAACAAGATAGTAAAAGACAATCCTAATATAACAATAGATTGTAATGCTCTGGCTCAGGGCAAGTCTGTTGATATAATATGTGAGTTTTTATCTTCTAAGGGATGTAAAAATTTTCTTGTAGAAATAGGTGGCGAAGTAAGAACGGTTGGAGAAAATTCCAGCGGCAATGCGTGGAATGTAGGAGTAGATAAGCCGGTAGAAGATGCAGATATTGTAGATAGACAGCTTCAAGTGATTTTGAAAATATCTAATCTCGCTATTGCTACTTCGGGTAATTATCGCAAATTTTATGAGGAAAATGGAATTAAATTTTCGCACTCTTTTGACCCTACAACGGGCTATCCTATTCGTTCTAATTTGTTAAGTGCAAGCATATTAGCGAAAGATTGTATGACCGCAGACGCTTATGCTACGGCATGTATGATTGTAGGTTTGGAAAAAAGTAAACAATTATTAGCAGCTAATCCGAATTTAGAAGGATATTTGATTTTCGTCAACGAAAAAGGGGAATTTGAAGTTTACTATACCAAAGGTGTGGAAGATTTAATTGTAGAAATAAAATAATGTTATACTCAAAACGTGTATAATTTTAATTTTTATGTAATTGTTTCGTAATTAAAACTTTGCCAAAGTTTTCAACTTTGTTGTGTGTAATAAAGTTATGTCAGAAAAAATGAATTAAAGTTATGTCAAAAAATGTGAATCAAAGATATGTCAATTTTTTGGCAATTTCATTTTTTTTACGTTCTTTGAAATGTTACGTTCTTATTTTGATAGTCATAGACAAGTAATGCTAAACACATGGCTAAATTATTTGTATCTTTTTTAACTCCGATAGGAGTTTCAC
>DYQJ01000167.1 GCA_020719345.1 Draconibacterium orientale
TATATGAAAAATCAGTAAATTTGAATTTTGGTCACCATTTTTATACGCTACCAAAACTTTGGCAAGTTATAAAAACCTCTGTTCTTCTCAAATTTTTCTTTTGATTACTTTTTTTACTGCTTCTACGATATTTTCTTTGACGATGCCATATTTTTTCATTAGTTCTTCCGGTATTCCGCTTTCGCCAAATTTGTCATCTACGGCAACATATTCTTGTGGTAATGGCATTTTTCGGACAAGCAATTGAGCTATGGCATCACCGAGTCCATTGTTCATCATGTGTTCTTCTGCGGTTACTACGGCTCTTGTTTTAGCAACTGATTTTAAAACGGCTTCGGTATCTAACGGTTTAATGGTGTGAATATTAATAAGTTCTACTGATATTCCTTCGTTCTCCAAAATTTCGGTAGCAAGTATAGCTTCCCATACTAAGTGTCCAGTAGCAAAGATTGTTACATCTGTACCTTCATTTAATATTACTGCTTTACCTATTTCAAAATTTTGGTCTGCCGGTGTGAAATTAGGGACTTTTGGTCTTCCAAATCTTAAATATACCGGTCCTACATAATTCGCCGCTGCGATTGTCGCTGCTTTAGTTTGATTAAAGTCGCATGGGTTGATAACCACCATATTAGGTAATCCTTTCATCAGTCCGATGTCCTCCATGATTTGATGTGTTGCTCCGTCTTCTCCGAGAGTAATTCCAGCATGCGAGGCAGCAATTTTAACATTTTTATTAGAATATGCTACAACTTGACGTATCTGGTCATAAACTCTTCCGGTGGCAAATCCGGCAAATGTTCCTGTAAAAGGTATTTTTCCGCCTACTGTCATCCCTGCTGCGATACCTATCATGTTAGCTTCTGCTATTCCGGTTTGCACAAATCGGTCAGGAAAATGCTCAACAAATTTCTCCATTTTAAGTGAGCCAATTAAGTCGGCACAAAGTGCTACTACATTGGGATTCGTTTTTCCAAGTTCAAACAAACCTTCACCAAACCCTGAGCGGGTGTCGTTTAACTCTGTAAAAGTATATTTTTTCATTCGTTTATTTTTATGTTATTAAAAAAATTATGCAAATATATTATAAATAAACTATTTTACAACATAAATTAATATTTTATTAGAATAAAAATTATTTTTTATCAAGATTTTCTATGAGCTCCATTCCACAATTATTACAGTTACCTTCTTTCACTGAGCCGCTGCCGGTGCAGTGCATAGGACAAATATATTTTTCGGTATATTCCTTAGCTTCGGTGATAGTTTTTGGTCTCACTACTTGTGCGGTATCTGGTTGATTAATAGTAGTGCTGTCTTTTTTTTGGGAAAAGACAACCTTAAAAAAAACAGTCTGCGGATATTCGCTGCTTTTATTTTCAGTATTACAAGCGAACAGAAACAACATAGATAAAAACAATATAACTATTTTGTACATACGAATATATATTATAATTTTTCTAATTCTTGATTAACAAACTCCATTAGTTCGGAAAGATATTTTTCGGAGAAGTCAAATTGTATTCCGGCTGTCCGATAGATTTCTTTGATAGGTTTAGAATATCCGAGTGCAAGTGCTTTCTCGTAATTATCAAGTGTTTGCTCCGGATTTTGTTTATAATTTTTCCATATAGCAATTGCGCCGAGTTGGGCTATCGCATATTCTATATAATAGAACGGGACTTCAAAAATATGCAACTGACTTTGCCAAGCATTGACAAAAAACCACTCGCAAAGTTGCCAATCGATGACCTTACTTGTATATTGTTTGGCTATTTTTGTCCAGTTTTCCATTCTGTCTTCGGTGGAATGAAAAGGGTTTGTGTACAACCAATGTTGAAATTTATCTACCGTAGCTATCCAAGGTAAAATTCGTATAGCACGTTGTAATTGATATTCTTTAGCACGCTTTAATTCTGCGGCATCAGAATAAAAACTATCCCAAAAGTCCATAGAGATGAGCTCCATGCTCATGGAGGCAAGCTCTGCTACTTCCGATGGAAGCGATTTAAAATTAACGAGTTCTAAGTTATGCGAGAGGAACGAGTGAATAGCATGTCCTCCTTCATGCACCATTGTTGTGAGATCACTTTGATTTCCTGTGGCATTCATAAAAATAAAAGGAATATTCGTTTTATACAAAGGGTAGTTGAATCCTCCGGGTGCTTTATTTTTACGAGAGTCTAAGTCTAAAAAATTTCTCTCCCTCATTGTTGCAATAAATTCTCCGTATTTTGGTCGTATGCGAGAAAAACAAGATATAGTTTTGTCAATTAAATCTTTAGCATCGGCAAAAGGTTTGAGAGGCGGTTTCAATTCGAGGTCTACATCTAAGTCCCATGGTTTTAGCGAGTCTAATAGTAATTTTTGCTGACGTTTGGAATCTAATTTTTCTATTATAGGAAGGACTGTATTTTTTATTGACAAGTGAAAATCTAAGCAGTCTTGCACCGAATAGTCAAAACGTCCTAAGCTAATATGTTTATAATCACGAAAATTAGTAAATTCACAGTTCTCGGCTATTTTATGACGGCGCTTTATTAGTCTTGTCATCAGGATTTGAAGTGCGGCGTAATCTTTTGCACGTCTGTTATTTATCAAAAAATAGACGTCTTTACGAATTTCGCGATTAGTATTTTTCAAATAGTTATTAGCTTGTTGCAACGTGAGTTCTTTGTCTTGATATATGACCGACATCTTGGAAGTTATCTTGGCATATTCTTGCGCGATAGTTTGTAATTCGGCAAATATAGGAATATTTACTTGGCGATATAGTTCTACTTCTTTTTTGATATTTCGTATTAAGACAAAATATTTGTCCTCATCTAAGTCGGCAATGTATTTAGAATCAATGAATTTTTTATCTAATATATTAACATATTCATTAATAAGCGGTTCTATCTGAGTTACAAATAGTTCAAAGTCGTCTGAAAGTTTTTGGTCTTCGGTGTTGCAGTTCATTTTTATATATCTCCATGCGAGGTCTTCTTCGAGGAATGCGTCAAGTTCACTTCTGTCTGCGAGCCACTTTTCCAAATCAGAGACCGAGTTAATCGGTCTCTTTTCTAAATTGACGAAGTAATTTTGTATATCGTTCCAAGAGTTAATAACTTGATTATCTTTAACAAAATATAGATTCATGATATTTCTTTTTAGTTATTCTTTTTTTGCAAACGTATGACTAATCTAATAATTTCACCTAAAATAAGTACCGTTGAAGTGGAGAAAATTATTATTAACCAGTCAGTTATTGTAAGTTGCACTGTTCTAAATACTTCGTTCCCAAAAGTAACAATCAAAATTTGTCCAACAATAATAATGAAAGCTACCAAAATAAAAGGTATGCTGTTCTTCATGTCGGCAAAAGCAGATTTTTGAGTATCAAATGCCTTGGCATTGAACATGTTCCAGAATTGTAACATAACAAAAATAGTGAAAAATCGGGACAAGTCGTAGTCAGATATTTCGCCGTTGTTAGAGAATAAATACATTAAAGCGAGCAATATTCCAACAAAAGAAAAACCTACTCCCAGTATTCCAACTCTCATTTTTTTGGTAATGATGAAGTCATTGTTTTTACGAGGTTTACGGTTCATAACTTTTTTATCCGGCGGTAACGAGGCAAGCGCTCCTGCGGCAAAAGTGTCCATGATAAGATTTACCCAGAGCATTTGTGTGACCGTCAGCGGCAGCGTGTGTCCGAGAATAGACCCTAAAAAGACGATTGTTAATGCTACAACATTTATTGTTAATTGGAATAAAATAAAGCGTTGTATATTTTGATATAAAGATCTTCCCCACATAACTGCTGTAGTGATGCTGGCAAAAGAGTCGTCAAGCAGAGTAATATCACTTGCTTCTTTTGCAACCGATGTTCCCGAACCCATTGATAATCCGACATGTGCGTAATTGAGTGCCGGCGCATCGTTGGTACCGTCCCCTGTTACTGCAACTATCTGGTCATTTTTTTGTAATAATTGGACAAAGCGTTGTTTATCTGTTGGTCTTGCGCGGCACATTATTTTGATGTTTCGCACTTTTTCTAATGCTATTTCATCAGATAGTTTTTCAAATTCTGTTCCGCTAATAATGTTACTTTCATTACAGTCTGCTGTCCAGATGCCTATTTGTCGTCCAATTTCTTTTGCTGTTCCTGGGGTATCTCCTGTAACAATTTTAACATCTATTCCGGCGGTTAGACAAACTTTTACTGCATCTGGCACATCTAAACGTACGGGGTCAGAGATTGCCACTATTCCTAAGAAAGTTAATTTATCTATTTTCAATTCTCCGGATACAATAGGTGAATTGTTGTCTTCTATTATTGCGCAAGCAAATCCCAAAGTTCGCATCGCCTTGTTTTGATATTGTTCTAATTTAGTAAAGATTTCATTTTTAAGTTTGTCGGTCTCTACCATTCCTTTTTCAGTCATTACATTATTACATTTAGCCATCACAATTTCAGGCGCTCCTTTTACGTACAAAACTTTTTTATTTAAGAGATTAGAATTTACAACTGTCGCCATAAATTTTCGTTCCGTAGAGAATGTCAATTGGTCTATTATAGTTGCTTCTTCTCTTATTTTCAAATAGTTAATGTTATTTTTATGTAACCACAACAATAAAGCTGCTTCAGTAGGATTCCCGATAGTATTTACTTTTGTTTTGTCCGAAAAATCTAAAAAAGCAGTGGTATTAACAGATATTCCTTCGTAAACTAATTTACTATTTTGTTCCGAATCAAATTTTTGATTATTCAATGCAAAGAATAAAGTTTCATGTATCTGCATTTGATTTTGTGTTAGCGTTCCTGTTTTGTCAGTGCAAATGACTGTAGCAGCTCCCATAGTTTCGCAAGCGTGCATTTTTCTGACTAAGTTATTATTAACTAACATCTTACGCATACTAAGAGCGAGACTAAGCGTCACACTCATAGGTAGTCCTTCCGGAACTGCGACAACAATTAAAGTTACTGCGACCATAAAATATTGCAAAATATTCCCTACCATTTCAAAAGATACCCAAGCTTCTTTTTCAAATACATTTGTTCCAAGCAAGAAGCTTATTCCTGCAAAGACTCCAAAAGTAAGTATTCCTATACCTATCCAGATGAACCAATTACTATCTTTAATTTTTTCATTTACAGCGAATTGCTTTCCTAATAATTCTATTCCATCAAAAATTATAGGCATCCAAACTTTGCTAAGCATTATCATTGCACTTAGAATTACAACTAATATAGAAGTTATTTGTATAAAATTGTATTCTATCTTTGTGGTTATCATATCTTTGGCAAAGAGCATAGAAAAAGTAAGCGCAGCAATAATCAAACCGATGACTCCAATGAATTTAGCCAGTCCCTCTAATTGTAAGTTTAGTGGGGTTTCTTCGCCACTCATCTCGGTGGATTTTTTTGCTACTTTTCCGTACTCAGTGTTATCTCCTACGTTTTTTACTTGGAATGTAGCGTGTCCGTCCATGACCTTTGTTCCTCGCATGACCCAGTTTGACGGATATGTAACGTCATATTTAAAGTCTTGCGGAATTATAGTTTTACTAATCATCGGTTCTCCTGTGAGACACGATTCGTCTATTTGTAGCGAAACAGCATCTAATAGTTCTCCGTCTGCGGGTACTTCTTCTCCTGTTTCAAGGAGAACGATGTCCTCTACAACTACGTCTTTTTTAGATATTTCACAAACATTTGCATCTCGGATAACTTTGATTTTTATGTCATCATTAACGGTATTAAGGACGTCGAATTTCTTATTAGCATCACGTTCAAACCAGAATGCAACTGCTGTCGCCAAAAATATAGCGAAAAAGATACCAATAGTTTCTGCATACTCGTTGTGAACGATAGATATTCCAAGTGAGAGGAATGCTGCGATGAGTAAAATCCTGATAATAGGGTCTTTAAACTTCTCTAAGAACAATTTCCAAAGTGGCTCGCGCGGCGGCGGCGTTAAAATATTAGCTCCGTACTTCTTACGATTTTCTTCTACTTGTTCGGAGGTCAAACCAACAAAACTTTTATTTGCCATATATTTATTAATTAAATGTTTTCAAAATTTATTCTAACTGATGTGTCGTGGTCAAAATTGTATATTTCAGAGATATTTCCTTTGTATTGGGCTATTTCTAAGAGTCCTAAGGAGTTAAAAATAGCAAGTATATCTCCATCTGTGGTATGATAATATTTTTTAGATATTTTCGTTATCTTGGTACGATTGGTTTTTACGTATATTGTCATGTTTCGCTGTTTTCCTACTTGCTCGAAAAGTTCGTAACTAATATTGGTAATAGCGTTTCCGTAGCCATCAATATATATTACTCTACCAAGTATTAAATCTTTTTCATAAGTAGGGTTTAAAAGATATAATTTCTTATAATTTTCCAGCCGTTCGCCGATTTGAATAATATCTTGCGTTTCAACAATTTTTTGTGCGAGGTCTGTAAAAATATCTAATTCTGGAAAAGTCGTTATCTGATATTTAGATAGGTCAGCTTTAATTATTACTTCGTCGCTTATTTGTTCTTGATTGAAAATTAAGCTAAAAATTCCGGAGTCTTTCGCTATGAAATATTGACTATCTCTGTGGACTATCAAATAATTTTCGTTTTTTTTTAATTCAGTGCCGATGCAAATCAAATGAATAGTTCTGTTCGGATAGTTCTTATAGCTGTGATTTAAAATAAAAGCGGTCTGATTGATATTAGCATTTTCTTTCGTATGCGAAATATCAATAATTTTAGCATAAGGCATCAAATTAAGAATACGTCCTTTCATTGCGCTGAGGTAAAAATCGGTCATTGTCCAGTCAGAAATAATAGTAATAATTGGCATGCTAATATCTTTTATCCGTAACTCTGTTTTTATTTGTAAAAAACTTTTGCAAAGATAAAAAAATATTTGATAAATTAAAAAAAAGAAAAAGTTTTTTTTAGTCAGCGTTTATACGCATAAAAAAAAGTATATTCGTAAATAAAAGTGTGTATGATATTTTTTTTATTAAAAAAATTTAGTTATTTTTGTCGCAAAAGAAGTTCTTATTAAATAAACAAATAAAATGGATAAAGTAAAAGAAGTTTTAAAAAAGTTAGGTTTGTCGGAGTTGAATTCGGGAGTATGCACAGGCGTAGAATGGTTAGATAGTCGTGGAGGCGAGACTGCTTCGTATTCTCCTATTGATGGTAAGGTGATAGCCAAAGTAAAAAATGCTTCAATAGAAGATTATGAATATATAGTAAAAAAGGCAGAAGCTGCATTCAAAGTTTGGCGCGAAGTACCAGCTCCAAAGCGAGGCGAGATAGTAAGACAAATAGGCGACAAGCTTCGCGAAAATAAGGAAACACTTGCGTATTTAGTTAGTTATGAAATGGGAAAGATTTATCAAGAAGGTCTTGGCGAGGTTCAAGAGATGATAGATATATGTGACTTTGCCGTAGGTCAATCTCGTTTGTTGAATGGTTACACCATGCGTTCGGAGCGCAGTAAGCATCGTTTGTATGACCAATATCATCCACTTGGAATTTTGGGCTTGATAACATCGTTCAATTTTCCTGTAGCAGTCTGGGCATGGAACTCTATGTTGGCAGCTATTTGCGGTGACGTAGTAATATGGAAGCCGAGCTCAAAAACTCCAATTGTTGCGCTTGCCACACAAAAAATTATTCGTGACGTGTTAGTATCTAACAATGTTCCGGAAGGAGTTTTTAATTTGATAGTAGCCAAATCTTCCGTTCTTGGCGACAATTTTGCTGCCGACAAACGTATTCCGTTGTTTTCAGTTACCGGCTCTACCGCTGTAGGTAAACGCATCGGCGCCATCGTAGGTCAACGTCTCGGAAAGATAATACAAGAATTAGGCGGAAACAATGCAGTGATTATCTCTCAATATGGAGATATAGAAATGGCTATTCCTTCTACTGTTTTTGGTGCTGTTGGTACAGCAGGTCAACGTTGCACTTCTACTCGACGTTTGATAATTCACGAGAGTATTTATGAAACAGTGAAAGAACGTTTGATAAAAATATATGAACAAATTTATCACAAAATAGGTAATCCGCTTAATGAAAATAATTTAGTAGGACCGCTTATTGATGGTGGCTCGGTTAAAGATTATCAAAATGCAATAGAGCAAGTTCAAAAAGAAGGTGGAAAAATATTATTCGGTGGTAAAGTGATGACCGGAGAAGGTTTTGAATCGGGCAATTATGTAGTACCTACACTTGTGGAAGCAGAAAATCATTATCATATAGTTCAAGAAGAAACTTTTGCTCCTATTTTATATTTAATAAAATATAAGACAATAGAAGAAGCCATAGAATTGAATAATGCTGTTCCGCAAGGATTATCTTCAGCTATATTTACATTAAATGTTCGCGAATCCGAGTTATTTTTATCTGAGGCAGGTTCAGATTGTGGTATTGCTAATATTAATATAGGAACATCCGGAGCAGAAATAGGCGGCGCTTTTGGCGGCGAAAAAGAAACCGGTGGCGGAAGAGAAAGCGGCTCTGATTCATGGAAAGTATATATGAGACGACAAACAAATACTACTAACTACGGTTCGGAATTACAACTCGCACAAGGAATTAAATTTGACGTATAACAATGATAACTAAGGATATAACAATAGAAGCTTTGGTAGAAGAATATCCGCTATCTATAGAATTTCTAAGCCGAAGGAAGATACGTTGTATTCGCTGCGGAGAACCAATATGGGGAACTTTAGAAGAGGCAGCACGCGAAAAAAATTATAATGACGCAGAAATAGAAGAAATTGTTGCCGAATTAAATAAAATAATTTGACAAGAAAAATACATAAAATATTTTAACTTGTTGTCAACCACATAGGAACATAGAAAAATTCTAAATTTATCTGTTCTTATGTGGTTTTTAAAAATAATTAAGGTTAAATAATTAAATAAATAAAATCATGGAAGCAACGCCACAAGAAGTTAGGTTAGATAAGTTGGAAGGAATAG
>DYQJ01000168.1 GCA_020719345.1 Draconibacterium orientale
AAATAGAGAAAATTATCAAATTGCCGATAGTATTTGTAGGTAAAGTCCCTTATATCAACATAATAAAATAAACAGAAGTCTTAATCAAAATTTTAAATTTTATTCTTCTGTAATTAATTGTTTTAATTTTGCGTCTTAACGGTTTATGAGAAGACGCAAAAGTTCAAAAGAAAATTATTTATTTTGTACAAAAAATATTTCTATTCCAGCTTTGAAAGTGAAACCTTGTTGCGGAATTACTGCCGTATATATTCCCGACTGCTCGTATAGTCCTCCATGCTCTATGTATTGATTGAATAAATTTTCGCCATCAGCATAAATTCTAAAGTACTTACTCAAATTATTGATAGATAAATTAGCATCAAGCATATAATATCCAGGCTGTTTATTATCAGGAAAAAGTTGATTATTCATATTATACAAATCGGTAACATATTTAAAACGGGCAGAGAATGTTAAATATTTAAAAATATTTTGAAAAGTTATTCCTGTCCATACTTTATGCTCTGCTATTCGTGGCACAGGACGCGAAACAGTATTTTCTCGGTGTGAGTTTGCATCAGTATAAGAATAGTACAAGTACCAAAAAATGTTCTTAGAAATTTTAGTATTTAATAAAATGTCGCTTCCTATGATTTTTTGTCTTCCAATGTTTTCATTTCGCAATCCGGTTGTATAATTATTAAAATATTTGTTATATACCGAGTCTGTAAAAATATTTTGTTCTATTACATTTGTCAAGTCATTGTAATATACCGCAATTTTGAGATTGACATTTTTAGTTATTGTCTGATTGATACTAAATTCGTAAGTATTAATAATTTGATTTTCTAATTTCCATGTTTCATCAGTTTTTTGTATCTCGGTCATGGAGATATTTGTTATTGTAGGCGCTCCCCATTGTTCGTACTGAAAAAATAAAGATGGTGCTTGGAAAGCTCTGCCGTAAATAAACTTTATATTTGTGAGCTTACTCGGTGCGCTTACTATTCCTAATCTTGGATTAAATACTCCTCCATATCGGGTGGAATAATCGTATCTTGCTCCAAAAGTAAAATTAAATATACTAATGGGGCTGTAAACAATCTGTCCAAAAGCGGAGCTCCTGTTTTCCATCATAGTAAGTGAGCTGTCTATTTTGGCTTTATTTTCGCCGTCGTACTTGTATGATTGTCCAAGCACCTCGTCATTTGCGTATGCCGGTATCATAGAGGAATATTCATTATCAAGTCCCGATATAAATTGCAAATGCTCATTAATAACTTGATTATAAGTGGCTACAGCAAGAATTGTATTATCTTTGCCGGTCATAAACTGTTCATATACTTTTGTTGCATCAAATACCATTGGTTTACTCCACTTATAAAATAATGTATTTTTATCTATCATATACCTTTTGTTACTAATATTGAAAGTAAAATTCCCATTTTTTTCGGTCTTCTTGTTGTAAGTTAGCCATATTATATCGGTGGAATTTTTCCAACGATTTTCTTTATTGTATATGTATATAGTCGGCACAAACCCTAAAGCATTGCCTTCATCAAACTGTTTGCGAAAATAATTTAAGGAGAAATTTTTATAACTCGTCATGAAATATATCGTATGATCATTGGTAGGTTGCTCAAAAGTATTCTGCAAAGGTTCCGGATATGTACTAATAAGTTCATAATTATAGAGTTCGTTAGAGTCATCAATATAATCGGGTCCATCTGATTTATAAAGTCGTGCCATTAGATAGGTAGAAATATTTTCATTTATTTTATACGAAATATCTATGTTAGCATCAGTGGTGTTCATACTACCATAATTAAAACTTGAAACGAGCGATAATTTTTCTTCTTCTTTTGCTTCGGCATATATTATGTTAATTATTCCGGAGTATGCATCTGCACCATAGACTGCTGAGGCAGTTCCATAAATTATTTCCACGCGTTCGGCATGTCGTATGAAAATAGAATTACCTATTGAGACAAAAATGCCGCTTGCGGGATTAATTTTTTGTCCATTAATTAGAATTAAAAAACGGTCGTTACCTTCGATTCCTCGGAAACCATAAAATTCGCCAAATCTTCCTGCATTATCTACAACATCGAAGCCGTTGATGTCTTTTAGCAAATCGGACAAGTCTTGATAGCCGCGGTCATATATTTGCTGCGCGGTGATGACTTGTGTCGAGTTTGGGACTTCTGTTATACTTTGTTTATAACGACTGACACCGGAAATTTGAATATTCATAATTTCTTCTAAGCTCATTTCTAATAAGCTGTCCAGGCTGCCAGATTCTTGGGAATAACCAAGACTAAACACACTCAATAAGACTGATAAAAAAAATATTTTTGTTTTCATGAGAATAAGGGGATATAGTTATACAATTTCCAAATATATATATTATTTTTTTATTACAATTATTTTTTTTCTTTATAAAAAAATATTTGGTTTATTCGGTAAAGTTCTATTTTGTCTTTACTTTTTGATAGTCCTAAACAAGTAATGCTAAATTATTTTAAAATTAAATTATGATAATTTTATTAATATGCAACTCCTACGAAGTTGGAAAATGTTGCTTTTATTAGTCCACCGATTTTATCGGTGGTTATTAATATGCAACTCCTACGGAGTTATTTTAATTAATTAAGTTTTATATTTTTGAGGTGGATATAAATTATCAGTGAAAATAGGAAGAGGAAAATATTAAAAAAAACGGACAGCCGGAAGATAAATCTTCTGCTGTCCGCAAAAAAAATGAAAAAATCAGAAAATATCTTTTACTCTATAGAAGAAATTTTTTTCGCCTTTGATAGGAGTAGGGTTGAATTCTTGTGATTTTTGCAATTTTTCTATGAGTTTTTTATCGTCTTTTGAGAGGTTTTTTGGGATAAAAATGTTTATTCTAACTAATATATCTCCTCTTCCGTAGCTTCCGTATGTAGGCAGTCCTTTTCCACGAAGTCGCAAGACTTTACCTGGCTGTGTTCCTGGGTCAACTTTGACTTTCGCTTTTCCGTCTATGGTAGGAATTTCTGCATTTGTTCCTAATATAGCATCTGGTATGCTTATCAACAAGTCGTAAACGAGGTCGTTATCGTGTCGTGTAAGTTCTGGGTGTTGTTCTTCTTCAAATATAACAATCAAATCGCCACTGATTCCGCCATGTTTGGGGGCATTACCTTTTTCGCGGACGGTCATTTGCATTCCTTCGGATACTCCAGGTGGCACGTTAAAAGCAACGAGGTCTTCTTCAATAACTATTCCTTCTCCGGCACAGTTAGGACATTTATCTTTAATAATTTTACCTGTTCCTTCACAAGTTTGACAAGGTTGTTGACTTTGTATTTGTCCGAGGAATGAGTTAGTTACTCGGATGACATACCCTGCACCTCCACATGCGGAGCAATTAGTTACGGCTTCGTTTTTAGCCCCTGTTCCGTTGCATGTTTTACATGCGTTGTATCTTTTTATTTTTACCTTTTTTTCTTCTATTCCGTTTGCTATGTCTGCCAGTGAAAGTTTGACTTTTATTCTAAGGTTGGTACCTTTAGCTATTCGTCGTCCTCTGTCTGCTCCGTTTCGGGAGAATCCTCCTCCGAAGAATCCTCCTCCGAAGATGTCTCCGAAGTTATTAATAATGTCTTCCATGTTCATAGTAAATCCTCCGTTTCCGGAAGCTCCTCCTACTCCAGCATGTCCGAATTGGTCGTATCGCTGTTTTTTTTCTTCGTTACTAAGGACTTCGTACGCTTCAGCTGCTTCTTTAAATTTATCTTCGGCTTCTTTATTATCAGGGTTCTTGTCCGGATGATATTGAATAGCTTTTTGACGGTATGCTTTTTTAATTTCTTCTTGGGTAGCAGTTTTTGATACTCCCAGTATCTCGTAATAATCTCTTTTTGACATAATTATTATATTTTTATTCTCCGACAACTACTTTAGCAAAACGTATAACTTTATCTCTGAGCGTATAACCTTTTTCTATGACGTCCACAATTTTCCCTTTCAAATTGTCATTTGGTGCCGGTATTTTAGTTATGGCATCGTGCAGGTCAGTATCCAGTTCTTTTTCTAAGGCTTCTATCTCTTTTACGCTTCGGTTAGCGAGAAATTCTTGGAATTTAGAATATATAAGCTGTATTCCATCTTTAACTGCTTGCAGGTCTTTTGCGTTCTCTATTATTTTTAGCGCTCTCTCAAAGTTATCTACTACGGGAAGGATATTTAGGATAATATCTTCGCCGGCAGTTTTTGTCATCTCCATCTTTTCTTTTAAAGTTCGTTTGCGATAGTTGTCAAACTCGGCTGCTAACCTGACATATTTGTCATTAGCTTGCTCGTATTTTTCGGTCATGATTTTTAAAGGGTCTTTTTCTTCTGCTTTTTCTATAATAACTTCTTCTGTCCCTTTGTTTGATAAGTTTTCTTCTGACAAATTTTCAGTTTTTGAATTTAGTATGTCAGTATTCATGTTTTCAACGTTCTCTTTTTCTTGGTCAGTTGAATACAAATTGTCGTTGTTTGTATTATTTTCCTTCATTTTTTTAAATTTCTTTTTCATAACATTGTCTTTTAAGTAGTTTTTTAATTTTAATAGCATGATATATAAAATAAATTGGTACAATATTAATGGTTCTACTTAAAAAATATATTTATATCTGCAATTAATCAAAAATGTTGCCACAAAGATTATCTGCCAAAATGTCAGAGTTAGTTGTTATTATGTGCGATAGGAAATTCAACGAAAAATGTGCTTCCTTTTCCTTCTTCCGATTCAAACCATATTTCTCCGTTGGCGTTGTTTACTATATTTTTAGAGATAGCGAGTCCGAGTCCCATTCCGCTTCGTTTTGTAGTGAAACTTGGTTGGAAGAGTTTGTTTTTCATTTCTTCGGAGATTCCGGTTCCGTTATCTTCAATTTTAATTATCACATTTTTATAATTTGTTTTTAGGTCAACTTTTACTTTTCCATGTACTCCGTCAGGGATAGCTTGTATGGCATTTTTGATAAGATTAATAAATACTCTGGAAATTTGTTCTTTGTCGGCGAGTATAAGGACTGTTTTATTGTTATTAGTATTTATGTTAATGTCGGAGTTTTCAGTGTTTTCGTATAATTGGACAATTGTTTCTATTTTAGCAACGATGTCAAAAAGTTCTTCATTAGGAGTTGGAATTTTAGCGAAGGAGGAGAATTCGGTGGCTATTCGGGAGAGGGTGTCAATTTGTTCTATTAGTGTTGTAGCGAAGTTTTGTATTTTTTCGTCAAAGTTAGTGTCATTATTTTGCCATGCTTTGAGGAGGAATTGTATTTTTAGCTTCATAGGAGTTAGCGGGTTTTTAATTTCGTGTGCAACTTGTTTAGCCATTTCTCGCCATGCGTTTTCGCGTTCTGACTTTGCGAGTAGATTTATATTTGTTTCTAATTTTTTTACCATCATATTATATTCATAAATGAGTTCTCCTATTTCGTCATTTCCTTTGTAATCAATGATTTCATGTCGTTTGCCGAGTTCTAATTTCTGGAATTTTTGCTGTATCAGTCTCAGTGGTGCTACCACCTTTTCGGCAAGAAATATAGTTATTACTATGGCGAGGATAAATAATATCACGTATAGATTAATAATTGTAACAAGCAGATTATAAATTTCTTGTTGCATGAGGTCCGGATTTATAAAAAAAGGAATGTTAATATAAGCCACTTCTTTGTTATATCTATTTTTTAGGGGAAAGTAAGCGGAAGAAAATTCCATATTAGCAATTTTTTCTTTAATAATAATTTCTGGTTCATTGTTTACTACCAGCATAAAAAAAGCAGTGGGATTTATTTTTGTTCCTATCAGGTCTTTTGTATATAGTTCGGAGCGCGAAGTGGCTATTAGTTCCCCATAAATATTATAAATATTTATATCGGAGAAAAAGACTTCAGAGATATTTTTAAGGGAGTAATCGAGTTCATTGCTTTGATAATCTTTGTATATGTAAAAAGTATTTTCGTAGTTGAGCAGTTGTTGTTCTAATTGTACGGCAATTGAATGTATTTTTTCAATGATGCTTTGATTTTGTTTGGATTTGAATTTTATAATATTAAAGTACACTGTGATTGGACCGATGAGGATAAAAGATAGTAATAAGATAGATATCATTGAGGTTAAAAGTTTATTTTTGAAGTTAAAATAGAATTTATAATTTCGGATATTAAAGTTTTTAGTTATTGAAAAAATGAGGAGGATCGCACTAAAAAATAAGAATAAGTATGCATAGAATATTACAAAATCCAGTGGTTTAGTACGTGCTTTTGTAAGGATTATAAAATTTTGATTATCTGTTTTATAGAAGAGGTGGATATAATCTTCTTCGGTAAGGAAAATATATTCTTCCGGCATGTTCAAGATAGAGTCATTGTAATAGCTTAGTTTATAAGAATAATCTCCCGATTTGGATATTAATTTATTATCTTTATATTTTGCATACGAATAGTTTTGAAAATTAGATGTTTGCAAAGTTTCATCTATCAATAATTCGGGATATCCTAATTCTTTGGGTAATATTTTAGATTGCAAATTAAGTAATAATAGAACACTATCTTGATTTGTTTCGGACTCAAAATATTCTTTAACAATATAGCTAATGCTTCCGTCATTATTTGCGAGGAAGTAATAATTAAGATTTTCTAATTGTTCGGCTTCAGAGTCCAGCGAGTTAAGATATAAATTGTCGGCATCTTGTAGTGAATATCCGGATTTCATTTCTTTTGCATTACTAAAGACTAGTATATTAATATAATATTTGTTCCAGTATCCACTGAAGTAAGCTTTTTGTAAGTAATTTTCCAGTTTTTCTGTTACTCGTTCTTGATATGGCGTCTGCAAATATGCTATAATAGTTTCGTCATTTTTCAAATTAGTCTCCATTTCTGACAAAAGTAGTTCTGCAAGTATGTCATGCTCATTTGTTAATTGATTTATTAATAACTTAGTTTCTTCTTTATATTTGTTTGATAATGTAAACATGACAAAAATAACAATATACATTGAGGCAGTGAGGACACTAAAAATATACGAATAATATTTGAATCTATGTTTTTTCCTGTGAATAAATAATATGGCAAAAATAATTAAAGGTGTCAACAAATAGTTGTAATATATTCCGAGATTGAATACATAATATAAAGTAGCGTATATTAATGTGTTAAAAAGTATAGCAGTAAAAAATGAGGTGGTGTTGTAAATATCGGTTAATAAAAAAATAAGTTGCGTTGCGAGATAGACAAATATTCCTAAAAAAAGCGTTAAAATAGAAATCCCGATAAAGCTATAAATATTCGCACTAAGGACATTATAAATTTCAAAATAGATATTAGAATCGGTTATCAGACTGTATCCCAGATTGTTTAAATATATTGCGGTTAGGAAAATTAGAGTTATAAAAATATTCAATAACAAGAATTTTATATATTTGTGTGTGTTAAAAGTAAGAATTTTGTTAAGATTGTTTTTTAAGATTATTATAAAAGCATAAGGTATGATAACAAAAATAAATGTATTTATTAAAAGATCTCCTAATGAGCCGAATAAAAAAGACTTTGCATATAAAGAGGGGTCAAAAATTTCAAGATTATAAAGGTTGTTCGGAAATTTAAAATAAATCATAAAAAAGCGCAAAGTACTTATTAATAATATAGTTGCAATAATATATAATGATTTGTTAGAATTGTCCCAAAGAGATATTAATGCAACAATAAAAAGAAAAAAGAATATTAAGCTTGTAAGGTACAATATATTTATAGCAAATGTATCAGGATTTTCCGTTTTGCTGTTTGAAGGGATTAAATAAAAAACATATTCTTGATTTTTGTCTTTGATGGGATAGCTGTAAGATAGTGGTACTGCGGATATTTTAATAGACGGATGTGCGTCGAAATCTTTGGCGAAATTATTTACTACGAGATTATTCTGGTAACTATAGCTGTCTTTTATTTTGATTAGTCCAACAATTTTAAACTGTTGGAAGAATGAATTCTGAATTAAAGACCATGAGTTTTTAAAGTTAATAAGTCGGCTATTTTCTAATTTTAAGTCATAAAAAGAGTTCATTTTGAATGAGTTATTGCTCCAGTATTTAAGTGTGTCGTTGTGATAGATTAATATACAAAGTCCTTGCTTAGATAGGTAGCTGATGTCTTTTTTTGGGAAAATATTTTTATTGTCATTAGCAAGTTCATACTTATTTTGAATTATGTCCTCACGCAGGGAGTCAATGACTTTTTGTAAGAAGTTTTCTTTTTTATGTAAAATTTCTTCAAATGCGTCTATGTCCACCACATATTCTTTAGGTTCGGAGATGTTTTTCAAATTAGCCCATGAAAAAGTTATGATAAATATAGCCAGAAATAATATTATATATTTGTATTTCACGTTTTTTTGTTTTTTGTTATTAAGAAACTTTACTGGTGATGATATGGTTCGTCTTTGATAATAGTAAATGCTCGGTATAATTGTTCTGTAAATATCAGTCGCACTAATTGATGCGAAAAAGTCATTAATGATAATGAGATTTTTTGAGTGCAAACATTTGCAAAATTGTTATCAAATCCGTATGCTCCTCCGATGATAAAACAGATATCCTTTTGTCCAATAATAATTTTTTGTTCAATAAATTTAGCAAATTCCTGCGAAGAAAACATTTTGGCTTTTTCATCTAACAAAATAATGTCATCTGTGTCTTTTATTTTTTTTGTTAATAGTTCACTCTCTTTTAATTTTAAGTCTTTAATATTAAGAGATTTAGAATTTTTGACGTCTTCGAGGTCATGTATTTCAAAATTTATATATTTTTGTAAGCGCTTATAATATTCTTGCACTCCGTCTTTAATGAACGGCATATTAGTTTTTCCTATGGTTATTAATTTAATTTTCATTATTTTAAAACGAGTTTTCTAAAATTATTGGTAGCGTATAAAAATAGTGACCAAAATTCAAATTTACTGATTTT
>DYQJ01000009.1:0-17537 GCA_020719345.1 Draconibacterium orientale
TCTTTTTCTTTTCTAATAAGTATATCTATTTTACCATTTCCGGTAGGAAACTCTGGGATAACTGAAGCCAATTGATATAAAAAACGTTCCAGCCAGCTGTATAAAATAAAATGATATGTGGCTTCCGCTATTTGTAAGTCAGATTTGCGGCGTGGCGCAAAAGTAAGCAGCCAAGATTTATTTTCATGCAAATATCTTTCAAATCGGAGAATCATATTTTTAATATTCAAAGTAGTACCATTGTAAATATGATTTATGTTTTCAAATGGTTTTATAAATTTCCCTATGTTAGGATAAAATTCGCGTGTGAATCTATTAAACAAGCGTTTTTGAACAAAAGGCGAGGAAAATTTGGCGGAATATTCTATTTTACCGGTCTCTGTTTCAATAGATTCGAACAATAAAATTCCGTGCATATATAAATTATTCATATCCGGGTTGTCAAAACTAAATTCTGTTTTTTGGATAGTATCAAATAAGTCAATTAAAATATTTTTATATTTTACATCACTTGCTTTGCTTATTAAATTAAGAACAGTATTATTTGGCTCAATAGAACTTCCGGCAGAATATACTCTATTCCATTGCCTTATATCTATGGTTTTCGGAAAATCTTTGTTGTATTTTTCTACCATCAGTTCGCCAAACCACGAAACTAAACCGGGCTGTCCATTGGTTTCGTAAAATAGTCGTTCTACTACTTCGGGGTCTATTTGTTGTTGCCATTCACGTTGGTAATCGTCAAACATAAATTTTACCTCTTCCCATGTGAGATTAGGAATGTGTATGCTTTTTTGAATATTAAAAGGTGAACCTTTTTTATTATCAATTCCCAAAACAGAACGAACTCCGATGAGTGCAAGTCCTTGTAAGTTATATATTCGTTCTTGTTTGTTTTTATTTCTATCTAAATATATTTCGCGAAAAATATTTACTAATGTCGTGATAATATGTTCCGGCAAAGCATCAAATTCGTCTATAATTAAAATTAGCGGTTTCTCAAAATATTCTTTAGATAGCAAAGATTTGAATTGATTCCAATTTTCAGCATCCGGTATTGAAAATTTTAATTCTATTTTAAATAATTTAATAAATTCTTTAAATATTTCAATATCTTCTTTTATATCTTTCAAAAAACCTGCCGACATGCAAACGACAGTATAATTTCCTTGGTCTTTAAGTTTATAAAGTGTTTGCCACATTATCCATGTTTTTCCGGTTTGACGAGGTGCCCAGACGGTAAAAAAATGTCCACCTTCTTCTGGATTTTTACCTATCAATTGCTCTATTGTTCGGTTTACTAATTCCGTTCGAGGAACAAAATATTCTGTTTTAGTATTTACAGGTCCGTACGAAGAAAATCTGCGTTGTGCTATCATTTTTCTATTTTTTAGTTTTTAATAAAACAAAGATAGTTATTTTTTTAGTTTTTAATAAATATTTTACGTGTTTTATTTATTTGTTTCTTTAAAAAACGCTATTTTTTTATGAACTTTAGTAATCATTGATTTTAGATGCAATTATAGTTATTGTCCTAATGTTCGGTTATTGACACAAAAAAAGCTGCGTTTTATCGCAGCTTTTTAATGTTAAACTTAAAAAAATGTATATGAAATATTAGAAAAATTTAATTCTATTATCTGTCATGTCTGCGGCTTTTTTAATGGCTTCAAATGCTTGATAATTAGTTCGTCCTTGCAGAGTAGTTGTGAGTCGTTTTTTGTTTTCGTCCCAGTTTATTTTGTCGTCAATTACCGGTGGCGTTATTGAAGTAACTTTGAAAAAATATACTCCGTTACTTCCTTTTATAGGACCTACGACTTTATCTTTTTCTAAAGTAACCGCTTTAGCAATAACAACCGGTTCATAACCAGCTCCTACAATAGAATATGCGTTAAAGCTGACATTTCCTGCCGGTGTAGCTGTAGTTCCCCAGAATGCTGCGGCAGCTTGCACGTCTGTAATGTTTTTAGCTTTTATGTCATTAATAATTTGCTCGGCTTTTTTATCTTTACGGATTGCGATTTCTATTTTATCTTTTACTTGTTCTGGTGTGGCAAACCCTTTTTCGCGTTTTTCGGTGAGTAATGCAACTACATATTTATCATTAAAATCAAATACCGTAGATACCGAGTTTTTTTCTGCTTCGTACGCCCAACGTATGAGTTCGCGAGGATTTTCTAATCCGGCGATAAAAGCTGTTGATTTAGTGAGAGCCGGGGCGAGTTTCTTAGTTAATTTGTTATCTACAATTGCTTTTTCAAATTTTTCAGATGTTTGGTTTTCACCGGCAAATTTGTTTGCTTTAGTATAAATATCACCAAAAGTTTTATCACTTGGCAATATATTTAGGTCTAAATATGCAACTTTAACTTTAGTACTCGGCTTGGTTTGGTCAGTTATTTTGATGATATGTACGCCGAATTGGGTTTCAACTTTCAACATATCTCCTACTTTATTATTAAAACAGGCATCATTAAATTCAGTTACCATCATACCTTCGGTGAACCAGTCGAGGTCTCCTCCTTTGATTGCGGAACCTTTATCTTCCGAATGTTTTTGTGCTGTGGCAGCGAAGTCGGCATCTTTCTTTTTCAATTCGGTCATCAGACTGTCTGCTATAGCATTGGCACGTTCTTTTGTGTTAGTTTGAATAGAAATTAAGATATGACTTGCTTTTACCGAGTCTGGTGTTGCAACTTTTTCTAAGAGGCGTACCAGTCTGTAGCTTGCACCTTCTGTATATGGTCCGTAAACAAACCCTTCATTAGAGTTGAACAATAATGAGTCCAATTTAGGATTTGTAATAGTGGCTTTTTTTAGTGTTGTAGGCGTATATGGCTTGTCTGAGTTGAGATTAATATATTTTTCCACGTCTTCTTTTTTAGAAGCGACCAGACCTTCGTATAGTGCTGCGATATTTTTATAGACGTAATTAGAGTCTTCTTTTGTAGGTAAAACGTCGAAAGTGACGTATGCCAAGTCAAAAGATTCTTCTTGTTTATATTCTTTTTTGTGTTCTTTGTAATAAGCGCTTAGTTCTTTGTCTGATACTGCTATTGTAGTGTCCAGGATAGATGCGTATGTTTTTGTAGCAAATTCTAAGTCCACGATAAGTCCGCGTTCGGTGTATTCAGCTTCGGCTTCTGCCTTAGTGACGTATAGTCCTTTTTTGAGGATAGTGTAATATTTATTATAAAATCTGTTCTCTTTAATTTCATTTTCAAGATATACCCAGATAGCTTTGCTTTGTCCTGTTTTGTCGTTCTCCATCTCTTTGAGGAATTGCATAACTAAGTTTTTGTCGAACATTCCGGTTTCTTGATTAGTAAAAGCTTGTTGTATTGACTGGTCTACGTTGTTACCTTGCACCATGTCAAAGAGTTCTTCTTTGCTTACTCCAATTCCGAGACTTAATAGGTTTTCTTTAAGCGAGTATTCTCGGACAATAATTTCCCATACTGATGAGCGAATTTGTTCGCTTGTGCTTTCGTCCAGCGCCGTTTGTCGGGTTCTGAGTTTGTAGTACTCTATCATCTCGTTGAGACGATATGTGTATTCTTCGTAAGTTAGCGTATTTCCGTTAATATTAGCTACTTCGTTTCGGCTGCTTTGAAACAATGACTGCCCTGATGTGAGCAGGTCTCCCAGGATGAATGCTGCAAGAGCAAGCCCTATTACCACAGCTATAATAGGTCCTCGTTTTCTGATATTTTCTAATGTTGCCATCTATTAAATTTATTTTTATTTTATTATTTTACACCTTTTTATTATTTAACACCTTTTATTATTTAACACCTTTGATTATTTATTCGTTAAAAATCAATTAAAAAAAGTTAATACAAAAAACCTCAACTCCTGCATAGGAATTGAGGAAGCTTCTTCGTTTTTATTTTCTTTAATATCGCTATTATTTTTTGTGACGTGGCTCGTCAGAGACAGTCAATTTACTTCGTCCCTTAGCACGGCGGCTTGCTAATACTCTGCGTCCGTTTTTTGTTGCCATTCGCGATCTGAACCCGTGTTTATTCCTTCTTTTTATGTTTGAGGGTTGATATGTCCTTTTCATTACCGTATATATTATTTATGAAACAATTTCGTTTACTTTACAGACCGCAAAAGTAGTTTTTTTTATTATATTTCAAAAATTTTATTCAAAGATTTTTTTATTTTATTTTATTATTTTGATAACGTCTTAATATACAATAGATAAAAAAATGGTTTTTTATTATAAAAAAGTTAAGATAGTGTAAATTAAGTTATTTTTCAAAAAAGTTCTACATCTCCGACCTCGTTTTTTATCTCTATTCCGATGATAAGGATGTCATCTATTTGCTGCGAATCTCCTTTCCATTGCTGGAATTCGTCTTCTAAAAGTTGTTTTTGTGAAGCCATGTTTTCTTTGTATCCCTGCATGAGTAAATTTTTCAATCTGAAAGTCATGTATTTTCGTCCAGATATTTCGCCAAATTGACTGACATAACCGTCGGAGAATAAATATATTTTGTCGTTATTTAATAAATCTATACTTTGCAAGTTAAAATCTTTCATCTTTCGGAACAAACCTACAGGCATGGCATCTGCTTTTATATCAATTAAAAATATGTCGTTGAGATTGGAGATTTTAATATTTTCGTGTTCCTGTATTTCTATGGCTTCGGAGCGGACTATATATACAGAATTCATTGCGCCGGCGTATTGCATTTTCATCTTAGCAAATTGCAAATTGATAACCGCCATATCCATTCCATCATTAAGGGCATTTGAATTATTATTGTGTTGTAGCGATTTTAGGATTCGTTCTCTGAGATTGTTTAATATTAAGTCGGGACGCAGAAATTCTTTTGTGATGTCGTTGAGCAAAGAAATTCCGAGCATACTCATGAATGCTCCAGGCACACCATGTCCGGTGCAGTCTCCGGCTGCGATGAGGACTCCATTTTCTAATTGATTTATCCATAGAAAGTCTCCGCTAACGATGTCTTTTGGCAGATAATAGACGAAGAAGTCGGGTAGAACTTGTTTTAAAAATTCGTCGTTCGGTAGCAGCGCATTTTGTATTCTGCTGGCATAATTAATACTATCTATTATACTTTTATTTTTTTGTTCTAATAGTTCTTTTTGTGTATTTAGTTCATTATTAGCGTTTATTAGTTCTTGTTCGGCTTTTTTGCGTTTTGTTATGTCTTCTTTTATGGCTATATAAAAAGTTTCGCCGGTGTCGTCGTTGACAGGGGTTATGGTTGCGGATTCCCAATATAGTTCTCCGTTTTTTTTCTTATTAAGAAATTCTCCTGACCATGTTTTTCCTGATTTTATATTGTCCCACAAGTTAATAAAATGTTCTTTTGAATGATGTCCAGAGTTTAATGCTTTCGGATTTTTACCTTTTACTTCGTCAAATAAATATCCGGTGAGTATTTCAAATTTCTTGTTTACGTACTCTATGTTTCCATATTTGTCTGTTATGACTATGGTATTAGCACTGTTTTCTACGGCTACGGAGAGTTTTAAGAGTTTTCGTTCGTTATCTAATAGTCGTTTGTTTTGAAATTCTAAGGCTTCTTGAATGCTGAGTAGTTCTTCATTTGTTTGTCGTATTTCTTGTGTTCGTTCTATGACTAAGTCTTCCATTTGTGTGGTATAAATATTAAGTCTGTCTCTCATTTCTAATAGCGATTTCCCTAATTCATCTTGTGAGCTGAGCGGGGTGAATTTTACATCAAAGTTACTTTGTCCTATTTGCTTAGCATATTTAGTAGTTGCGAGGAGACGACTGTTTAATTTGTTGATAGAATTTTCTAAGACCGATATTTCGTCTTTGTTATTTATTTCTATCATTTCTGCACGCTTCCCCTCGGATAGATTTTGTAATACAGAATCTACCTTAGTTATTCGCTTGAATATAAATAGGTTAAATATTTTATTAAATACTATTATTATCATTATCACTAAGAGAAAAGAGATAAAAATAAGAATAAAATTAGAATAGAATATTTGTTTTTTATAAGTTTTGGTGTCTAATTGTAAGACGAGTATTGCTATTTCTTGCAATTCATTGTTTTGTATGGGTATTATCAGATAAGCGAAATTTTGTTTTTCAAAAATCATATTATCTAATTCTAAAATCTCATTATTGTTTATATTTGATATTTCAAATTTGTTGGAGAATTTTATTAATGAGTATTTATCAAAGAAGAAGAAATTAGTTGAATTAAGATAATCTATCGTAGTATTTTTTTTATTTAAGTAAAGCGCAAGTTCCTCATCTTTATTTACTTTTATCTCTTGTATTAAAGTTTCTATTTTAATACAAATTTCTATATATCCTATTAAATTATTGTTATCATTAAATATTTTGGCGACTGATATTGCTGTGAGAGCATTATTTTTTAGTCTGACATTTGCAGTATAATCTTTAATTTTGTTGAGATTTTTAGAAATATTAAGATTATCGGTTATTTTGTTGTTGCTGTATATTATCTCGTTTTCTTGATTGTAGATATTAATTTCTATGCTGTCAGTTATTATTTTTTGATTAAAATAATTGTTCGTTTCAAATATTTTAGATATTTTTGAGTATTTATCGTCAATACTATCTTTTGTTTCAATAATATTTATTATTTGTAAGTTATTAGCAAACAGCGTACTAATAATTTCTGTTTGGATTTTTATTTCGCTTACATGGTGTAAGATGTCTATTTGGCGAGTGTGTAGAAGTCGTTGATTATTATGATAATAATTGTCAAGCAGAAGATGTTTTGTGACGAAAATCATCACAAGTAAAAGAATGCTTCCTAATATGGCAAGAGGAATTAATAGTTTTGCTTTTATTTTTTGCTTGGCGATTAGGTTCATAGTTCATAACTAATTAATATTGAATTTAGCAAAGATATTTTTTTCAGTGAATGCCTTAGACCTGGAAATAGATACTGCAATACTTTGTGCTACTCGTTCAATAAATTCTATCTCGTACTTGTTAAAGACTTGAAACGATGCCAGCTCTATTACTCCGAAGATATTGTTTTCTAACATTAACGGAACTAATATCAAGTTTGTAGGATTTGCTGCTCCTAATCCGGAAGTTATATCTATGTAATTATCCGGCAAATTAGTAATATATATTTTTTCGCGTTCGAGGAAGCATGCTCCGATTAGTCCTTCGGTGACAGGGATTTTTTTATTTATATATTTTTTGCGCGAGTATGCGACTGCGGCATACAGTTCTAAGAATTTTTTTTGTTCAGAGTCTTCATCTACGATGAAAATTCCGCCTTGGTTTGCGTTCAGATAGCTAAGCAATTTGACGAGTACTTTTTCTGCAAGTAGTCTTAGATTACCTGAGTTTATTCTCAATATATCTCCGAGAAGAGTTAAACCTTCGGCTACCCATTGTCGTATTGCGTTTTCTTCTTTTCTAATGTTCTCTTCTTTTTCTGCAGCTTTAAGACTTTCTCTCATCTCTATCAAAGAATTTCCGATGACGTCGTCTTTGCTAAGGGTTTTAAATTCGCCGGTAAAATTTCGTCTTCCTATTTCCAGGGCAAACTCCGAGTACATTCTAAATCCATCTACGAGGTCATCTAATGATTTTTTCATATTTCCTATTTCGTCACTACGTTGAATATCAAGTTTTTCTACTATTTTTCCTTTGGACATTTGCGAGAGTTGTTTCTCTATCATAAAAATAGGTTTAGTAATAGATTCGCCAAAAAGATACAAAGAAAATGCGGAGACCATGATAATAATAATTCCGATGAGCGCGATTCCGAGTATAAGATTGAGAATTTGTTCGTTCATTTCTTCTTTTTTCTTGGCTACTATTTTATCTATGTGGTCAATATATACGCCTGTTCCGATGACCCAACCAAGTGGTTCATAATATTTTACGAAGCTTAGTTTAGGGACTCGTTCATTGGTTCCGGGTTTGTAGAAATCATAGGTAACCTTTCCTTCACCTTCTCCGGCTACAATAGAATCGTGAAAAGCTTGATATACATTTACATCTTTGTCTTCTATATAAAATACCCAGTCGTGTCCTTCCAGCTCGGGACGGATTGGGTGCAAACGAACGGTAAAAGGTTTTTCAAAGTCGTTTATCCATATATATCCGTCTACCCCAAAGCGCAAGACTCTAAGATTTTCCTTAGTCAAATTAAGCATATTTAATGCTATCATTTTGATAGTCGCATCTGATGAGTCGGTAAGGTCAAGACCATATCTTTGAAAGATTCCTTCTTTTGTGGAGCTTTTATAGCTGTAATCTATCATAGAATAAGCGATATTAACGACATCTTTCAAGTTATTAAGTATTTTTTCAGTTTCTTCTACACGGTATATTTCTATACTCTTTTCTGTACTTGTCAAAAAACTAAATGCCGAGTATATAGTAATTGAAATAATAGCTATATATACTATAATACTCGTAAAAAATGGCAATTTTACTCTCAGCTTCATATTTTCTTTTTTTAGTCAAGTTAAAAAAATAACTTCGGAATTATTTTTGGCTTTTGAATGTTTTTTGTGGTAAAATTCTGCGAAATTAGTATATTATAATTCGCCATTGTTTTTTAATAATTTCAAATAATCTTCTTTTGTAAGAGGACAATCTAAAAAGTCTTCACAATCTTTGGTTTGTTGAAATTTTAATTGTTTTTTTAATTTAGTCATTAAATCGTTTCCGTATTCGTCAATTCCATGACTTATATAAGTGTAAACAGGTGTCCGTTTATCATCAGCATCATAAAAATAATAATACTGATGATGGGTATTATCTAATTTGAAACCTTTTTTTAACAATATTTTACTGATTTCTTTTGATTTACGTATTTTCATATTATAGTGTGATATAATCAATTAATTCAATTAATTTAATTTTTAATTTGATTGCACCTGCCGATAGTTCCGTATCCGAAACTACCACAAAATTTTTATACAAACTATCAAACATTTTAGCAAAATCTTTTATTACCTCCTCCTTCGCTGTTCCAAAAACAAATATACTAAATTCCTCGTTTTCAATATAATAAAATTTTTCGTTTTCATTATATCCTAACGTACATTTTAACTTCTTTTTTAAATAATAAGTAAAATAATCAATTTTTATTTTTGTTACCAAAGTCTCTTTGTCCTCAAAATTTATAATTTGATTATTGTTTTGATAAACCTTTGCTAATGTTTTAGTTAAAACTTCCATATTTTTTGTTTTTATGTAATTGTTTTGTAATTAAAACTTGCCAAAGTTTTCAACTTTGGCAAAGTTGATTTCTTAGTCAATTATATAAAATATAATACAAAAATAGATAAAAAGAATATTTATTTCAATTTTTTTTCCCTTTATAGAGTTCAAATTTATGATATTTACACTCGATGGGACCGTTAAAAAGATTTATTTTTTGTGAGGGTTTTAATCCCACAAATTTTATGGCTTCCATGTTTCCGGACAAAATCCAGGCATTGTTGTTGTTAAAGCTTTGCTTGAGTTTGTCGCCTATTTTTTTGTATAAAGCAACCATATCTTCTTCTTTATTAAGTCGTTCTCCGTAAGGAGGATTCATTATTATAGTTGCATTGCTAAGTTGTAGTTGGGAGTCAAAGAAATCTTGTTTTTCTATGTCCATGATGTCATCTGTTTGTGCTAATACAGCGTTTTTTTCTGATATTTCTACGGCATTGGCGTCTATGTCGTGACAGTAAATAGTATGTTCAAATTTTCGTTGATTCTCTACCGCTTGTTTTTTTATGTTGTTCCATGTTACTTTGTCAAAGTCTACCCATTTTTCAAAATTAAAAGTTCTGTTTATTCCTGGCGCCATATTTTTGGCGATGAGAGCTGCTTCTATGGCGATTGTACCGGAGCCGCACAAAGGGTCATAGAAATCACTTTGTGTATCCCATTTAGAGAGAAGGACGAGTCCGGCTGCCAGGTTTTCACTCATGGGTGCGAGTATTTGTGTTGCACGATATCCGCGTTTGCCCAGATGAACACCTGAACTGTTTAATGAAATAATACACTCGTTTCGGTTGATAAACACATCTATACACAAGTCCGGATTTTCAGTGTCCACCGAAGGACGTATTCCTTTCTGTGCGCGAAACTGGTCGGCGATAGCATCTTTTGTTTTTAGTGCTACGTACTTAGAGTGCGTAAAAATCTCGCCCTTGGTAGTTGCTTCTATAGCAAAAGTCTGCTTGAAAGAGAAATAATCACTCCAATTTATTTTTTGTACTTCTTTATACAAAACATTTTCATTGTTTGCTATAAAGCTTGCGATGGGCTTCAATACTTTCAATGCAGTTCTAAGATGCAAATTGCACTTATACAACAATTCTTGCGTGCCTACAAACCGAACTGCACGACTCAACTTCTCCACCTCTGTAATGCCAAGAGCTTTTAATTCAGCGATTAACACCTCTTCCAGACCAAATAAGGTCTTTACTACTATCTCAAAAGTTTTCAATTTTATTATTTTTTTTGTACAAAATTAAAATAGTTTATTAAATTTGCAAAAATAAAAGAATTTTTAAAAATTAAAATAATGAAATTTACTAAAGAGATTATTTTAGAAGCATTAAAACGAATTGTTGATCCGGAAACAAATAAAGATTTAGTTAGCTCCGAACTCATTAAAAATATAATTATTACCGAAGATAAAGTAGATATAGTTGTTGAGCTAAAAAAAGCTAACAGTCCGATAAAAAACTCGTTAGAGAGAGTAATCAAAGAAGTTATTAATACTGTCGTCTCAAAAAATCTGACAGTTAAGGTTAATATTCTTGCCCCGCAAACAGCACAAAAACCGATAAAAGTGCAAGAAACCGCTAAGGCAGATAAAATGAAAAATATTATCTTGATTGCCTCAGGAAAGGGTGGAGTGGGAAAATCTACGGTTGCAACTAATTTATCTATCGCCGTTTCGCAACTCGGATATAAAGTAGGACTTTTAGATGCAGATATTTTTGGTCCATCACTTCCGAAAATGTTTAAAGTAGAAAATGTTAAGCCATTGGTTAAAAAAATGGATTCTAAAGATGTGATTATTCCGGTGGAGAAATACGGGGTAAAAATGTTGTCTATAGGTTTTTTTGTAGAGTCGGAAACAGCACTGATATGGCGCGCTCCTATGGCTACTAACGCGCTGATGCAATTAATCAACGATGCCGACTGGGATGATGTGGACTTCTTATTCATTGATTTGCCACCCGGCACAAGTGATATACAGTTGACTCTTGTTCAAAATTTAGAGATAACAGGTGCTGTTATCGTTACTACTCCTCAACAGGTTGCTCTGGTAGATGCCAAAAAAGCTATTGATATGTTTGCTAATCCAAAATTAAAAGTTCCATTACTGGGAATAGTAGAAAACATGTCTTGGTTTACACCTGCTGAACTTCCTAATAATAAATATTTTATCTTTGGTAAAGGCGGAGCAGAAGAATTAGTTAAAAAATATAACACATCTTTGTTAGCACAAATTCCATTGGTTCAATCTATTTGCGAAAGCGGCGATGATGGATTACCTTCAGTGCTTAACAATCAAACAATAGAAGGTGCAAGCTTTAAACTTTTAGCCGAGAATATGCTTAAACAATTATCTATCAAAATTTAAAATATTCAAAATAAATATTTATTATGAACACAGAAGACGAAATAAAAAAGAAGTTCAATTTTATCAAAGCGAAGCATATCATATTGATGAGTATATCAATGTTATTTTTTCTTTCGCGTTATATATTTGACTACAAAGAGTTGTATGATTATTCGTTTACGGAGCAGCAAATTTTAGTATTAAACTATTTGAGTATAGCAATTACTTTTTTTCCGGTACCGTTATCACTTTTTATCTTCAATAAGATTGTCGCCAGTAAGTTTGCTGATATTCAATTACAAAGACGATTTAATATATACAATTACTTTAACAATGTACAAATAATATTTTTATTTTTGTCTTCTGTACTAAATATTTTTTTGATGATATATTTGTTGCACGGCCGACACTATTTTTATATGTTTTTAACAGATGTGTTCTTTTTTATTTATACTTTTCCTAATAAAAAGAAAATTGACACCTTATAGTCAAAATACAGAAAAAATAATACCACATGTATAGTCAAAAAACGTTGGAGCTAAAAGCTATTGTAGAAAACAATGTGGAGATAAAGTCGCTTTTAGAAAAATCTATTGAACAGGCAAAACAAATTAATTCGGATAAAAAGACGAATCCTGCTCAAACATTAGAAGAATACTATAAATTTATAACGTGGGCAGAAAAAGCCATGCCTTGGAATTTTATTGACTGCAACGAAATTTCATATTTATATGATAAAATAGACCAGAGTCTTTGCTATTTTTATTTTATTAATGACCAACCATTAAAAGAACTAAACGGGCGAGGATATTATAATAATTCGTTACAGTATCTTGAGCCATACAGCAGATGGTTGATAGATTTTAACAATGCGTGGGGAAAATATCTTGATTCAGAAGAATCATGGAACGAAAAGTATTATCAAATTGCGACAGCCGATGCAAGTTTCGGACTGAAAAATGATTGGTATGAAGACCATAAAAATTGGAAATCTTTTAATGATTTTTTTGCCAGACATTTAAAGTCTCCAGAGAAAAGACCTGTTGCCGAAAAAGAAAACGATAATATCATCGTCTCGCCGGCAGATGCACAACCGCAAGGAATTTGGAGAATAGACCGTTTCTCAAACATTATTCAACACCAAGGAGTAGCCATAAAATCTGCAACATTAAATTCTGTAAAAATGCTCATCGGGGAGGACAGCAAATATAAAGATTGCTTTGCTAACGGCACCTTAACGCATACGTATCTGGGTGTGAACGATTATCATCGGTATCATTTTCCTGTTTCTGGCACTATCAAAGAAGCGAGAATCATTCCCGGACAAAATACTGCCGGTTGTTATATAACTTGGGATTCAAAAAATAAAAGATATGTATATGATGCCTCCGTTCCCGGTTGGCAATCTATGGAGACGCGAGGTTGTATTATTGTTGAAACAAAAAGCGCTGATTTAGTTGCACTGTTGCCTGTGGGTATGTCGCAAGTCTGCTCCGTAAATTTTGAAGATAACATAAAGAAAGGAGCTGCGATTAAAAAAGGAGATATGATGGGCAAATTCTTATTTGGCGGTTCCGATTTTGTAATGATTTTTCAAGCCCGAACAAATTTTCAATTAGACTATTCTATATACAAAGACAATGAATATAAACATATCCTTATGGGCGAGAAATATGGGTATTTTGAGAGATATGACAGCTTTTAAAAAGTTGTCATATCTTATGTTGTATAAAAAGAAGGAATTACAAATTTTTCTTGGTTATTTTTTTGTCTTTAACAGTGTATAGAACTTTTCTATCTTCGTAAGCGATAGTGTTTTCACCGTTTACGGTTACTTGTTTTTCGTATATTTCGGTAGTTTCTAATTGTACTTGTCCTCCCCATAAAAATTCTATTCCTACCATAGTATCAGGTATGTAATTTTTGTATAATTGTTTATTTTCAAAATGATGCTTTAGATATAAATTTTTGTCATTAGTTTTTTCCAAGTCTATTGTTATTTGTGGTGGATGATATAAAGAGTCAATGAGCATTTTTTTGTAGTCTTCGGCTTTTTTACTTTTTATAAAATATTCTACCGTTCCTCGTTGCTGATTGAGTCGTTTTTCTACGACAAATAATTGGTGCATGTCCACAAAATCTTGGTCTACAAAAGTATTGATAAGAGTAAAATCGGAGAATGTTTTTCTCAGTTTGAAGATAGTATCTTTTCCTGTTTTAGTATTTAGATTGTATTCTTCTCTTGCTACGGCGCCGGTTATTTTTTGGAAGTTATAATTAAGTTTCCCTTTGTTTGCGAGTTCCTCTACGTATTGTATCAGTCTCAAACCTACGGCATAAGGGTTTAAACCTATTCTGTTTAGCGAAGTTACTTTGGCGTTGATATTAGCATACTCGCTTTCGTGAGATATAATACGGTTGTCGTTTCGGAAGAGATAGTCGTGCCAATAGCTAGCCCATCCCTCGTTGATAATTTTGGTTCGTATTTGCGGTTGAAAGTACATTGAGGTATTTCGTATTATTGTCATGACGGTTTTCATCCATTGATTTTCTTCTTTCTTTAAGAAAGGGGAGTTGTCGCGGATAAATTCCATGACGTCTTGCGTTTCTTCCGGCATCTTGAGTTGATATTTTGTGAGGACGGCATCAAATTCGGGATATTTTTTTCTTATCTCCGACAAGAACAGGTTTTCTGCTACGGCTTCGTTTTGTGCAAAAATTCTATTGTAGCTTGCAATTTCATTATATACGACATGCTCTTGTACTTTTTCTATTTCTTGCAAAAAAGTGTTAAAATAGAAGTTGATTTTTTCGGAAGGTTCTAATTCATTGTTATAGCTGTTCTTGGCGAGTTGCGGAAAATATGCACAAAGGTTGTCTATACTTCGGGTAAATTCTATGACATAGTCTACCCATCTTTTATATTCTATTCTAAGGTTTTCTATCATTCGTTTGTCGGCAAGTGCTTGTCCTACAAAGTCATCGTTCCAGGTGTCTTCAAATAGGGAGTTATTTTGAAAGAAGTCAATGTGTGCGATGACGTGGTAAAAAATCATTATATTTAGCCAATCGGGATTGTTATCATTATAAAAAGAGATGGCAGGTCTTGAGTTGATAACTGTTTCATACGGATTTGAAGGATATACTTTGTATATCTCTTTGTTTTTAATGACATCCACGTCGTTAGCCCAATAGTCATATAATGTAGGTATCATTACTTTTGGGGAGAGCTCTATCATATCTCGGTTAGTGACGATATATTCAAGAGTCTGATTATCAAATCGGAGTCCATGTTGGCGTGCTTTTTCTTTGCACTCTTCCATTATCTTTTTGGCATGCTGATTTAGTAGTTCCATATAATTAATTTTATTTATTTACAAATTTAAGTATTTTTTGCAATAGTTCATCATGGTTGATAGGTTTGGCTATACTGTCGTCAAAGTATAAAATGTTGAAATTGTTATCTATATGTCCATGTACGTAAGCCGATTGCGCTATGATAGGCAGCTCGGGACGCATCTTTTTTATCTGTTCGGCGGCGGCATCACCTTGCATCTCCGGCATGCGTATGTCCATGAGGACGAGTTCTATTTTAGGATTTGTTCGGCATATTTCTACCGCTTCTTTACCGTTCTTTGCGTGTACAATTATCATGTTGCTGTCTAACAAAATTTCTTCTAAGAGCATATAATTTAGCATTTCGTCTTCTGCTATGAGGATAGTTATTTGTAGTCGGGCATCTCTTTTTAAGACCTCTTTTGGCATGTAGTTCGTAGATAAGATATTGGGAAGAGTAAAAAAGAAACTACTGCCTTTTTGCAATTCCGATTCTACTCTGATATTTCCGCCGAGTAGATTGACAAAGCCCTCGACTATTGACAGTCCGAGTCCAGTTCCGCCATATTGTCGTCCTATTGTCAGGTCTGCTTGTCGGAAACGTTCAAAAATCTTTTTATGTAAACTTTGTTCTATGCCGATGCCGGTGTCGGTCACAAAAAAAACTAAGTTATGTTTATCTATTTTGTAGCCAAAATTTATTTCGCCTTTATGCGTGAACTTGACTGCATTGGAGAGTAAATTATTTAAGATTTGTGAAAGCTTAGCATAATCAGTAGATATTACATCTTCTCCGTCGGCAAGTGCGGTATAATAATTTAGAGTAATATTTTTTATTTTTGACTGACTCTCGTACATTCGCATGAGCTCGTACAACATGGTATTTAAAGCGACATTTGTAAAATTTAGCTTTTCTAATCCGGCTTCTAACGAAGAGATGGTAAGGATATCGGTAACAATTGACAATAATTGATTACTGCTGTTTATTATTATAGAAGTAAATGTCTTTCTTTTTTCGGCGGACAAATCAAATCTGTCAAGCATACTCGCAAAACCGATGATAGCATTCATTGGTGTTCGTATCTCGTGAGATATATTTTGTAAGAATGCGGTTTTCAGACGATTGCCTTCCTCAGCTTTTTCCATTGCTATTAACAAGTCGCGATTGGAGTCTACAAGTGCATCTGTTGTGGCTACTAATTCTTCGTTGCTTGCTCGCAACTCTTCTTCAGAGGTAGCAATTTCGCTGTACTTGTCATGCAGCTCTTTATTCAGAATTTCGTACTGGGCATTTTGCAGCTCCAATTGTTCTTCTCTAAGTAAAACATCTTTTCGCAAAATATCTCGTCTACGGATTTCTTTTAAAAAGAAACGATACACAAAAAAACTTACTATTAAAATAATAACAAAAATAGTAATGTGTAAAAAAAAGATAACTCTTATATCATGTTTTTCTATTTCATAGTATTTATCAAGCGGCACCGAGACGCTTATGCCTCCTCTGATATCTCCTATTTTATAACCTTGCGAACTGTGACATTTCATGCAACTTTCCTCTACTAATAGTGGTTTCATAAATCTGAGATAATCCAAAGAATCCATCTTTTCTACGCTAAAATATTCATCGTCGGCTTTGCTAAAATGTTGCAATGCCAGAATCTCCCATGGATCCGGCAAATTCTCTGGACGAATAGGATTTAAACTTGTTATATGTCCTTTAACGCCATACTGCTGCTTCGCCAATTCAAGTACTTGACGAGTCATGTACGCAGGATTAACAAGGGTAAGCTGCTCGCCTCCCGGTGTGGTAATATCTCGGTTGGGTAGAAATTCTAAATATTTGTTCGGAGGAGTATGTTCTGATATTTTAACATAAACTCCACCTTGCTTAGCTGCCCAACGACGATAAACGAGGTCTTTGTTATAACTTGCCTCGGCTTCTATTTTAGCAAATTTTAGCATTTGCTGGTGTTCTCTTCGCAAATTCCACAATAACGAGACCGTAAACAACATAATCATACCTAAGATGAAACCCAGAAATATATAAGTGGTGTATTTTTTATCTCTTTGCACTTCTTTATTTTTTTAGATATATTTAAAATAGTTGTCGCAAAAAATATCGGACATTTCATAAAAGCAAAGTTAAAAAAACGCTTTATAAAAACAAAAATAATTATTATTATATTTATAATTATATTGATTCTTCTATAATTTTTAGGAAATTATTGCTAAACAGAACCAACTTTTATTTGAAAAAATATTATAATATTATTTTTTTATTTAACTTTGCTGATTTTAAACGGGTTCTTAAATAATATTTGTGATTTTTACGCAAAGTCGCAAAGTTTTAAAATATTGGTTTAATTTGCTTTGCGTCTTTGCGTGATAATTAAAAATCATTGACGAACTTTGCGTCTCTGCGTCTTTGCGTGATAATTAAAAATTATTGAAGAACTTTGCGTCTCTGCGTCTTTGCGTGATAATTAAAAATCATTGAAGAACTTTGCGTCTCTGCGTTTTTGCGTGATAATTAAAAAATCATTGAAGATCTTTGCGTCTTTGCGTGATAATTAAAAAATCATTGAAGATCTTTGCGTCTTTGCGTGATAATTA
>DYQJ01000009.1:17637-28564 GCA_020719345.1 Draconibacterium orientale
AAAAATCATTGAAGAACTTTGCGTCTCTGCGTCTCTGCGTGATAATTAAAAATCATTGAAGAACTTTGCGTCTCTGCGTCTTTGCGTGATAATTAAAAATCATTGAAGAACTTTGATGGGAGTGAGCCAAATTTTAGATTATTGGTTAAGAACGCAAATTAAATTTTAAAAGAATGGATATAAAAATAAACAATAAAAATAAACAAAATGAAATTATTTCAAGATTATTTAAACGAATTACAAGCGTCCCCGATTGACCAAATAACAGAACATTCTAAACGAGCTGCTCTCGAAAATTTGTTAAATGGTCTGGCGATAGAATTGCCTAATAAAATTGCGATTTTACACGAGCCAAAACGAGATGGAAAATTTGGCGCCCCTGATTTTAAAATAACGAATGCCGACAATATTATTGGATATATAGAAAACAAAAAAATAGAAGAAAATCTTGACAAAGTACTAAAATCAGACCAAATAAGCAAATACAAACAGCTTTCAGATAATATTATTATTACAAATTACATTGAATGGATTTGGATTAAAGAAGACGAAGTAATAAAAAGACAAAATTTATGTTATTTGTCTGATTTAGAGAATAAAAAATTCAAGCTTGACCACAAAAATGCTGATGAAATAAAACAATTAATTAAAGATTTTTTTCTACAACCCCCACTTGGAATTGCCGACACAAAAAAACTTGCCGAAGCACTTGCCATTCGGGGTAAACATTTAAAAGATTTTATTTTAGATGAACTTATAAATCAAGAGAAAAAAGAAAATACAGGACGACTATATGATTTATATACAACTTTTAGAGATTTTGTGTTTGAAAAATTAACGATAAGTGAATTTGCAGACGCATTTGCACAAATGTTAATTTATGGTTTGTTCCTCGCAAAACTGAATGCTGAAACAAAAGAAATTAATCTTTACAATGTAAAAAGCTTTATTCCTGCATCTAATAAACTGCTCAAAGAATTAGTAAATTTTCTTGATGAATTAGACAATCAAGAATATAAACGTACCAGATGGATAGTAGAAGAAGTTTTAACAATAATGAATAATTTGCAAATCAGCGAGATACAAGAAAGTTTATCTTTTAAGAATTTAAAAAAAGACCAAGACAACCTAACAATAAAAGACCCTTACATTTATTTTTACGAAGATTTTTTGGCATCGTACGATTATGATTTGCGAAAATCAAAAGGAGTATATTACACTCCGCCTTCGGTTGTAAATTTTATTGTTCGTGGAATTAATCATATTTTAACTACGATTTTTCAAATAAAAGACGGTTTTGCAGACCGAAAACAAATTACAGTACTGGACTTTGCAACCGGCACAGGCACTTTTTTGTTGGAAATATTACGACAAATTTTTGAAACGTTACCGGAAAAATCAGGCAAACGAAAAGATATTATAACGGAGCATATCTTGAAAAATATTTACGGTTTTGAATATATGATTGCACCTTACACTATTGCACATTTAAAATTGTCCCAATTCTTGAAAAACGAAGGTTATGAAATGCAAGAAAATGATAAATTCCAAATTTATCTGACTAATACACTCGTCCCGATGGACAAACAAATAAAAGTCCCTTTATTACCGGCACTTTCAAAAGAAATAAGAAATGCACAAATGGTAAAAGATACGCCTATTTTAGTAATAACAGGGAATCCTCCATATAATAAAAAGTCAAAAAATACAGGAGTCTGGATAACAGAACTTTTAAAAGGACACGACACCACCGCAAAAGAATCTTCCGCAGAACAACCTAATTATTACATGATTGACGGGAAAAAATTAAATGAACGTCAAAGTTGGTTACAAGATGATTATGTAAAATTTATTCGTTTTGCACAATGGAAAATGCACAATATAGAATACGGAGTAATTGGAATAATAACAAATCATTCATTTATAGATAATATTACTTTTCGGGGCATGCGGCAAAGTTTATTTAATTCATTTGACCAATTATATTTTTTAGATTTGCATGGCAATGCCAAACGCGAAGAAAATGTTCCCGCCGGAATGAAAAACGAAAATATTTTTGATATTGAGCAAGGGGTGTGCATTTCATTTTTTGTGAAAAAGAAAGGACTTGAAAAAAAGGTCTTTCATGCAGATTTGTGGGGTACACGAACAGAAAAATACAAGCAATGTATAGAAAATAATTTTGATACGATTAAGTGGAAAGAAGTTAAGCCAAAATCGCCATACTATTTTTTCATTCCACGACAAAACGGAGAAATGGAAAAATATCGCACTTGGTGGAGTGTAACAAAAATTTTTAAAGAATTTAGTCTCGGTTTAATGACAGGTAATGATAAACAAACAATTCATTTTGAAAAAAAATCTTTAATAGAAACAATTGATTTTATTAAAAATAATGATTACCACGAAATAAAAAAGAAATTTAATATTGATAAAGAGATTATTACGTGGCAAATCGCAGATGTAAAGCAAGATGTTAATACCAATTTTAAAGAAGAAAATATTAGACAAGTCCATTATAGACTTTTTGACGTAAGATATATTTATTTTTCAGGAAAGTCGGCAGGTTTCATAAGTCGTGGTCGCAATATAAACGTTCATTTAATACAAAAAAATACTGCAATTTTACTTCCGCGTCAAATTTCAAAAAAAACATTTCAGCATGTTTTTTGTACAGATAAAATAACTGATATGTGTTGTTTTTCAACAGAAACCAAAGGCGCTAATCAAATTTTTCCGCTATATTTATATCATCTTGAAATAGATAAAAATTTACAAAAATCGTTAAATAAAGAACTAAATTTTACTAAAGAACCAAATTTTACCAAAGAATTTTTATCTTATTTAAAAGAAAAATATAAGACAGACTTTACGCCGGAACAAATTTTCGGTTATATCTATGCAGTTTTGCATTCGCAAACTTATAGAGAAAAATATTTAGATGACCTAAAAATAGATTTTGCGAGAATCCATTTTGTTAATTCTAATCACGAATTTATAGAATTATCTAATCAGGGAACAAGTTTATTAGAAGCACATTTACTAAAAAACATTCCCAATAAAAACATTGGCGAATTTCTTGGACAAGGCGATAAAATAGTAGAAACAGTTTCGTATAATGAAAAAACGCAACAAATTTTTATCAATAATTTTCAATATTTTGAGAAAGTTGCACCGGAAGTATATGAATTTAAAATCGGCGGTTACGAGCCAATTGAAAAATATTTAAAAAGCAGAAAAGACAGAGTTTTAACAATTGACGAAATTGAAACAGTAGAAAATATAATCAAAGTAATAGATTTTACTATTGATAAAATGATTGAAATAGAAGATTTAACAAAAGAATGGATATAAAAAAATACGCTTCTTGAATGATTTTTGTCAAAAACTCTGCGTCTCTGCGTGATAATTAAAAATCATTGAAAAACCATTTTATACTAAGATTTAAAAAAACGAAAAAATTAAATTTATATGCAAAAATAGATATTATTTGTATATTTGCCGTAAAAACTTTAAAATTCAATTAAAACTTAATAATATGAAGAATTTTTTTTTGTGCTTATTAATACTTTTATTTGTGAATGAGATTTATTCGCAAAATTTTTATATAGTAAAAAATACTTATTACTACGGTGTTATCAACGAAAAAGGTGACCTCGTCATTCCGTTTGAATACTCTAAAATAACGAAAAACAATCTACAATTTATTTGTCATAAATCTTCCAAAAGCGGACTGCTTGACACCAATGGAAATGTTTTATTAGATATAAAATATCAGACCATAAGTCCGCGAGGAAATATATACACCATCACTTTAAAAGACTCGGTGATACAATATTTTGACCCACGATATAACTCCATCTCCGAAAAAATATTTGTTAAAGAAGACATTTTAGATTCAACTAAATTCTTACTCTACGACGACAAAAATACTATATACATTTACGATAACAATATATCTAAAGTGCTGGAAACTAAATATCAAGAAATCAAAAGAGTTGTTATCAACGACAATGACGAAGAAAAAGCAAGTATCTTTGACTATATGAAACCCGCAGACAAAGAAGGACTACAACAATTTTATTATGTAAAAGAAAACAACAAATACGGAGCTGTAGATGAAAAACTGAAAATTATAATGCCTATCAAATTTGATAATTTATATTATGACAACAAATTTTGGTATGCCACCATAGACGGAAATAAAGGATGTTATTTAAAAACAGGAAAAGTCATAATAGAAGCCGGAATATATCGCATTTATACTAAAATATATGGCACTGGCTATTATTTTGTAAAAAAAGAAAAGTATGGCGTCTTTGATGCATACAAGCAAAAAGAAATTATTCCCACCGAATATGATAATTATTTTATCGCAGGCATTTATTATATTTTTAGAAAAGAAGGAAAAAATATTGTTACAAATGCTAATTTCAAAATCATATTTACGACAACGTATGATTTAACTAATACGGGAGGTGATTTATTTGTTATCTCCGGAGGAGACGCTCCTCTCGACTTTTATAAAGGACTCATCAACACAAGCGGTAATGTAGTGGTACAACCTAAATATAAAAATATACATTTACGAGATAATTATTATTTGCTTGATAAAGAATATACTATACGACCAGATTTGATAAAAAAATATCAAGATCTAAAAAGTGAATATACCTCTAAAGGACTTAATACAGGAAGTTTAGACACGTTATTAATGATTAACGCCGAAAAAGCTGTTTGTGACATTAATGGAAAAATAATTTTCGACGGCAACTACAATGATATTCGCTATAATTCTAAATCAAAAACTTTTGTTATTGAGGCATATTCTGAATATCTGAATGGAAAATATTATTACAATTATACAGGAGTTGTCAGCAGACATGGAGAATTATTGTTAGACACAATTTATAAATATTCGGCAGTAAAACATTTAGAAGATGAGGTCAACTGTTATGCTGACTCCTCCATTTACGTTATTAGTTTAGATAAAACCGGCAAGATGATAGATAATGTAAGATATAAAAATTATATAGAATTAGAGATAGACACCTTAAATGATGTTTACTGGAGATATGAACAGATCTTTGACGAAGAAAAAAATCCCTATAGCGCTTGGAATTTATACAATTGTTATAACAAACGCATATTGTACACAGCTTTTGACGGAATAGATTCTACTGTTTTATCAAGTCCGGCAATAACTTTGGGCTGGTACACCAAAGAAAGGACTAAGCATTCAATCGACATTAAAGGATATATTTTCAATAATCAAGACAAAAAATATAGTGTCAAAAGACTGTTAGAATATAAAACAGTCTTCGCATTTGTAGATAAACCAAAGGCAAAAATTTTAAAAGACGAAATAGTATTCATAGATACCACCGAGCTCTCCATCTTAGGTTATACCAAATGTTTTTTTACAAATGGAAATTGTCAAATCATAAGCTCTACTTTGCAAGATATTACTCCGAAATACAAATATATCAGCGAGTTTGTAAATAATTATGCCGTTGCTTTTGTCGGCGGCGAATATCATATCAATAAAGATGATAAGATGTCCGTAGATTTGGCACAAACTAATAACAATATCTTTCTAAGGCTGGGCGCCGATTTTACTATCAACCGCTTTCATGTTCTAAAATCTAAAGTCGGAATTATTAATATACAAGGAGACACAGTCATACCTTTCAAATACAGCTACTTAAATATAGCGAATGACCAAAAAATTATCGCTGCTACCAATCTGGACAAAAAACTCTTTGGTATAATAAATATCAATGACTCGGTACTTATTAATTTTGAGTATGACGATTTGCAATTTTTTTATTACACTAACGGACGTCAAAATTACTGGTACGACTGCAAATATCTCTTAGCATCAAAAAAACAAAAATATGGAGTAATAACAACGCAAAATGAAAAACTCATAGATTTTGAATATTCTAATATAGTCTATTTGCCAAATGATTATGGACATTTCTTCGCAGTAGAAAAAGATAAAAAATGGGGACTCTTAGATTCTACCGGTAATACAATTATCCCTATTAACTATGACAAATTAGAATATATTAACACCAATAAAAATTTCTTTAAAGTGTCTATAACGGGATTGTTGTACGGGTATTTAGACCCAAATTTTATGTTCCAAATAGTTCCACAATTTGATGATGCCAAAGATTTTAAAGATGGTTTTGCAAGAGTAGAGATTGACGGTAAATGGAACTTTGTTAATACCAACGGCAAACTTATTTCGGAAAACTATTTTGACGAATGTAAAGATTTTTATCATGATAAAGCGGTGGTCAAATCAAATAGACTATGGGGAGTCATCAACACTGCGGGAGAATATATTATTCCGCCACAATACGAGATGATAGGTAATTTTTACGGAGACATCGCACCCGCGAAAATTAAGCGAAAGAAAAAAGCTAAGTACGCTATTATTAATCAACAAAATCAATTCTTGTGTAAGCCAAAATATAAAAATATCGCCGACTTTGAGGGAGATTACAGCTATTTTCAAAAAAGAAAAAAGAAGGGAATAATCAATAAAGATGCCGAAATAATTTATAAACCAAAATATAAAGATGTCCAAATATACTCGGAGTATAAAATTGCTATCGTTAAAAATAATAAAAATCAGTATATTATATTAGATTTGATAGATCCTAAAAACAAATTTAAAACTAAATATAAAGATATAAAAGAGTTTTCCGAAGGTTATGCTGTAACTTGTTTAGATGGACTCTACGGATATATTGACTCCACCGGATTTCAGGTCATAGAAAATAAATATAAAGATGCAGAAAATTTTATCGGTGGACTCGCTTTAATCAAAACAGATAAATTTTACGGTTATATAAACCAAAAAAACGAGCAAGTTATTAAACCTAAATATAAAAAAGCCAAAAGCTTCAGTTATGAAATTGCAAAAGTAGAAGATTATTTTATTGACGCCAAAGAAAACAGAATTGATAATTGGTATGATTTTGAATATTACAATAAAGCAACCAACTCCGGATATTATCTGAATCCTGCCCGAAAAAAAAGTTTCTTTAATGTAGATGTCATCATTGATTTTGAAAAAATAATGCCTTGTCAGAATTTTTATATCTACAAAAATAGCTCGTTATACGGAATTGTTGATATTTATGGAAATGAATTGGTTAACAAAGATTTTTTATCTATCCAACCGCCTGCCGAAAACTTAATATTAGTAAAAACTAAATTAATTGAGGGAGTTTATAATCACAAAGGCGAGATTATTGCTCCGGTAGAATATATGACAATAGAACCTGTAAATACTAATGTCATCAAATGTGATGGCAGCAGTAAGACTAATTATATATATTTAAGAAAAAACGCATTCATAAGAGACTTTTAATCAGAAATTTAAAAATTAATTATATGTTATTAAAGAAATTAAACCGTAATTCTAAAATTGGACTCGTCGCCCCGAGCGGAGGCATTGACGAGTCCAAACTTGAAACCGCTATTCAAAATATGGCAAAACTTGAGCTTGTTCCGTATTATACGGAGCGCATACTTGCCCGACATGGCTATCTTGCCGGCGAAGACAAAAACCGAACCGCTGACCTTGAAGAAATGTTTGCCAATAAAGATATTGATGCTATTTTTGCTATCCGCGGCGGAGTGGGAGCAACACGCATTTTGTCTAAAATAGATTATAATATTATAGAAAAAAATCCTAAAATCTTTATCGGTTACAGCGACATCACTGCATTGCAATACGCATTTTTTAAGAAGACAAATCTGATAAGCTTCCATGGCGCCGTAGCAGTTTCTAATTTTTCGGAATATACAATAAATTCGTTTAACAATTTATTTTTCAATAATATAACGACTATCAATTATGCTTCGCCGACTTTTGAACGAGGCATAGAAAATCGCGAATTTGATTTAATAACCTTAAAACATGGCATCGCAGAGGGCAAAATAGTAGGTGGAAATTTGTCGCTGATGACCGCTGTCATCGGGACAAAATTTGATATAGATTATACCGATAAAATAGTTATGATAGAAGAAATAGATGAATATCCTTATAAAATTGACCGCATGCTTACCCAGCTGATGAGTGCCACTAATTTGAAAAAGGCAAATGCCATCGTGATGGGCATATTTAAAAATTGCAGCAACGTCTCCAAAAATTTGTCGGATAGCGAGTCGTTGCCGTTACAAACAATTTTCGGAGAAATATTTGAGAAAATGAATGTCCCTATAATATACGGTTTCCCGTTCGGACATCTTCGGGAGCAAACTCTTTTTCCGTTCGGCGCAACGGCAAAAATAGATACATATACCAACGAATTGACTATTTTGCAAGACCTTTTTTGCGAGAAAAAATAATTTTAAAAAAAATATAGTATAATTTTTGTAAAATACAAAGAAATTAATAATTTTACATTTTAGAAAAAAGAGGAATTATGGAATTAAATGTTACTAATCGTACCTATAAAGATTTGGTTCTACAGCTGTTCATAGATATAGAACCGGATGATTTGGAATATATTTATAGAGGCGAAATAACTGCAAGGTTGGTAATGAACGTTTTAGACTTGACCAAGAGCAATTTGTCTAAGGCAGAAGATGCCTCGCGCTTGAAGTCAAAAATCTATTATATCATGGGAGAGGGCTTGCAAAATATTACGCGTCACCAGGAATTATCACAGCAGGACAGTCCCGAAAAGTCGGCGATTATCGTAGTGCGAAAAAAAGAACTAACTTTTTCGGTCTCCACCGGAAATTTGATTCGGAACGAGAATGTTAAACCGCTAAAATCTAAACTTGAAAAGATTAATAATATGAATATTAATGAGCTAAAAGATTTTTCAAGATACGTGAGAATGACCACCGAGATAAGTGAAAAAGGAGGCGCCAGCTTAGGACTGATAGAGATGGCTAAACGTTCAGGGAATAAATTGTCATACGATTTTAAAGACCTTGACCTAGAGTTTTCTTATTTCTATTTGAACACAGAAATCCCTATCAACAAAAATTTAGGCGAAGAGCTGCTGGAACAAGAAGAAGGTTTCTTAGATAAATTGAAAGAATTTCACCAAGTTATGAATAGAGAAAATTTTATCCTTAGCTTCAAAGGTGATTTGAATCAGGAAAATATGATATATCTTCTTAATATGGTTAAATCGCAGATGTCTGAGACCACCACTTCTATTAAGTTAAACAATGTTCTGGTAGAGCTGCTGCAAAATATTGTTAAACACGCAGATAACAAAGACTGCGTGAGTGACTGGAAACCCGGCATTTTTCTTATCAACGAGTCGGAGACCGAGTATTTTCTTACCGCCGGCAACTATATCAATGACGAAAAAGTAGAACCCCTGAAAGCTAAAATAACCTCTATCAATGAGCTAACCGAACAAGGATTGACAACTATATATCGCAAAAATCTGTTTGACTTTGAAAATCCTAATCCTGTCAAAACCGGACTCGGATTTATTGATATGCGGAGAAAAAGCGGCAAAAAACTGGACTTCAGTTTTCAACCTATAGAAAATGGCTACTCCTTCTTTACTGTGCAAGTTAAGATAGATAAGAAATAAAAAGAATCCAAAAAACAAATTAAATAGCAAATATTCAAATGGAAGCATTAATTAAAGAGGCAACTTCAGATACGCCTAAGGTTCATTTAGACGCAGTAAATAATATCTTTGAGATATCAAAAATGTCATTGCCCGAAGATGCTATAGAATTTTACGAACCCGTATTTAGATGGCTTAGTAAATACAAAGACAATCCTAACGAACAGACGAATTTCGTTTTTAAGCTAGAGTACTTCAACACCGCTTCGGCTAAGCAGATAATTCAAATTTTGCTGCTGTTACAAGAAATAAACGAACGCAAAAAAGTCTTGATTAAATGGTACTATAAAGATATTGATGAAGATATGCAAGCATTAGGAGAAGAGTATTCGCAAGTTATAAATGTTGATTTTCAACTTATTGAGTATAAGTAAAATGTCTTTATTAAATTATTCGTAGCAAATATGCACTTTTTTATCATGTACAAGCTCTAAGCGTCTCCCGATTAGAGCTTGTTTATTTCATCTGAATCTAAAAATTGAGAAGAAAAGATTTATACTCAAAACTGGTATAATTTTAACTTTTATTATTATCTAATTGTTTGGTAATTAAAACTTTGCCAAAGTTTTCAACTTTGGCAAGTTGCCGTTTATAGTATATCACTGAACTTTCTTTAGAGACTGCGCCACAATTTCTGATATATCCATAACAGCTATTTTATTACTACTGAAGAACGTCTTTTTACATAAGGGACAAGAGGTTATCAGAGCTTCTACTTGATACGAATTATAATATTCCAAAACTTTATCGGTAATTTGCTTTTTTTCATTAGGTTTAATTTTTATATTACTGAGACTACCGCCGCAGCATAGACTATTAACTTTTTGCTCGCTAATTTCCACTATATCAGTATATTTTGATAATAATTGTCGTGGTTGTTCATAAATTCCGCTACCTCTTCCAAGCTCACAAGGGTCGTGATAGATGATTTTTTTGTAAATTAATGAGTTCCAATATGTATTCGGAATGATGTTTAACTTCAATTAGCGGCAAATGATAATCTTCTTTAAAGACTTTATAACAAATAGGACAAGACACGACAACTGTTTTGGCGCCGGACTCTAAAATCAGCCGTTGATTGTTTGCTATCAATTGTTTGGCTGCCTCATATTGTCCTATTTGTATCAAAGGACGTCCGCAACAAGGGGCTTTTTCTTCATCTAAAAACCAGTAATCTATTTTAGAATAATTTAAAATTTCTAACATTGATTTTTTGATGGCAGGAGTTAAATGCGTCATGCATCCGGCAAAATAAATTGATAGCGTAAAATAATGGTGACTAAACACGCTATTTATTTTATTTT
>DYQJ01000169.1:0-5445 GCA_020719345.1 Draconibacterium orientale
TGCCTTATATGGTTCAAAAAATTTATCACTTAAAAATTTACACTACCAAATATTTGGTAGTGTTTTTTACATGTTGATATTTGAATGTTACGAAGTTTTAAAAACCTCACAACGTTTAAATTACGGTTGCATTATCAACACGTCAAAGAACACTACCAACTTTACTATATTCGGGTATTGTTCTAATATAATATCAATAACTGCAAACTCTGGTGACCAAGCTCATAAACTACGTTTAAATCTGATAATCAATTCATTAAGTAGATTCTTAAATATCTATATTTAACAAAATTATTATTTATAAATTTTTACCAAAATACTAATTATTAAACTATTTACCAAATTATTCTTTTACTTTTTAATAGATTCTTTTGTTATTTTGGGACTTTATAAATGGACTAATTAATATTGTCCCGTACTGAGCATCACCAAAGTACAACTGTTCATTGTTTCAATATTGTGCGAAGCAGCTAATTTTTGAAATTCTACATTTTCTGCACCCGGATTGAATATGATTCGCTTAGGTTTGAGATTTATGATATAATCGTAATAATCTTTTTGGCGCTGACTATTCAAATATAATGTTACGGTGTGAATATTCTCAAACGCGGGGAATCCCGTTTGTATGCTTACATCTAAAACCACTTCTTCTCGCAAGCCTATTGCAAAGACCTGATGCTGACGAGCGCGCAAAAAACTAATAGCTTTATAAGAATAGCGCTCCTTATTTGCACTTGCGCCTATAACTAATGTATTCATAAAATTATTTTTTATTTGATTATCCATTCTTGGTATATTTATCATTTCCTCTATAATAGTCATTTTTTAGATAGTCAATTTCTTTGTTTAGCTGACGTTTGACTTCTCGTATTTCTTTGTCCATTATATCTACAGTCTTAGATACTTCTCTTGCAAAAGTCTCGTTGTTGTCGGTTACTCGCTTCATTACCACTGCCTTTGTTGCCTCAAAATCTTCTAACAGGTGCTGATGATATTTTCGTACAAGTTGCACTAAGAAATTTCTGGTGCTTTCAAAATCTTCTATTAACGTTTGATTGCTTGTGGTGTCTAATTTCTTTAAAAATATCTTTGTCTGATTCAATTCTTCCGTAAAATTATCTATGCTCGTGTTTAAACTCTTCAACAGCGTATCCTTAGTGAGATTAAATTCTTCTAATACTGCTTGATTATTAGAACTTAACAATTTGAGTAAGAGCTGTTGCGTATTATTAAATTCTTCTAATAAGATTTGATTATTTTTGGCGAGCAAGTTAGTAATAAACTGTTTTTGTGAGTCATCACCACCTAATAATGCGAATTTAGTTTCGTCAAGTTTATAAGTGGTGACCATTTTTATCTCTTCTATTTTTTGCTGGTAATCGGCGAGCTGTCGGGCAAAGAGCTTTAAATGCTCCGTATTTTCTGCTATGTAAGTAACATTATTTTGAGTTACTATTTTTTTATGCTGCTCCTCTAAAATTGCGAGACGTTTTTTATTAAAGAAATGAAAAATAAAAAGCAACAATGTAGTAGTAAAAATAATAGTTATTATCGAGACTATTATTATTTGCATGACAAAATTTTGCTTAGAACTATCTTCAACCATATTTTTTATATCTTCACTATTGCTGCTCATGTTAAAATTAACACTTTTCAACTCTAAGTTCATATTCCTTAAAATATTGTTTTGCTTAGCGATAGAGTCATGAAAGGTAGTCTCTAATAGTTCAACTTGTTTCCGAAGCAGCTCGTTTTCTGTTTTTAACAAATTAACTTGTTTTTGCATCCAATAATAATCTTGTGCGAACAGATTAATATTAAAGATATTAAGGAGAAGCATCATAGCACAAAAGATTTTTTTCATGGTAACTATTTTATAGGGAAAAGAATTTATATCTCGTAAATCTCGCCTTCTTTAGCAAGTAAAGTTTTTTCAAAATTTTGTCGCGCCTCTTCCAATATATTTGTTAAAGAATGATAGCGTGAAGAGAAATGTCCTAACAAAAGTTTTTTAACATTGGCTTTTTTTGCAAATAAACCGGCTTCGTATGCGGTTGTGTGTCGGGTTATCTCGGCGAGGTCTTTTAATTTGTGTTCATATGTTGCCTCGTGATAGAGAAGGTCTACATTTTGCAAAAGCTGGATATTTTGTTCAATATAAACTGTATCAGTGCAATAGGCATAATGTCTTGCCGAAAGCTTTGGATAGGTAAGTAATTTATTATCTATTACTTCGCCTGTGGGAGAGATATAATCTTCGCCGTTTTTTATCTTAATTATCTCTGAGACGCTTAAATTATATTCGCTAATCTTTTCTTTGATGATATTTTTTTTTGGATTTTCTTTGGCAGTGAAAAGAAACCCGCTGCACGCTATTCGGTGCGAGAGCGGAAAACTTCGGACTTCTATAGCGGAATCGTCATAAATAATTGTCATTACATTTTCACCTAAATGATGAAATTGTATTTTATAAGACATCTCGTTAATATTTAACGGGGAATGTGGATTAGACAAAATATTTTCTAATTCGCGATGAGCAAATATATTAATCTTCTTTTTGCGTCCCATGAGGTCAAGCGTAGATAATAACCCAAAAAGTCCAAAAAAGTGGTCGCCATGCAGATGACTGATAAAAATATTGTCTATTTTATTGACATTTATTTTATGACGAAGCATCTGCATCTGTGTAGCTTCGCCGCAGTCAATTAAAAAAAAACGCCCTTGTGCATTCAACACTTGGGCGCTTAGATATCGTTTCATCGTAGGTAGTGCTGAACTCGTACCTAATATATGTAAGAAAAAACTCATCGGATAATCATTTAATCATTTTCCTTCTCCTTTCTTGTTGATAAATTCTATCGCATTTTCTAATGAAGAAGTGATGTTAAGAACGGTATCTAATTGAGAGATAGAAATCAGACGTTCCACCGCTGTTTGTAAACCGGTTAAAACAAATACACCTCTGGCATTCTTACATAAACGATTAGCTACTAAGATAGCACTCAACCCTGAGGAATCACAATAACGCGAGTCACTCAAATCAATGATAATGTTCTTTTCACCATTACCTGCTATAAGCACTAATTCCGATTTTATAGTAGGCGCTATATGAGTATCTAATTTTTCAACTAGTACTTTTATTAAGGTGAAGTTACTAAACTTTTCTATTTTAAACTTGTTTTCAAACATAATTTATAGTGTTTAAAAAGATACCGAACTATTCGGTATCCTCGTTTTCTTCTAATTGTGATTTTAAATTTGCTAAGTCTGTAATGTCGCCTAAGGTCGTCTTCTCTACATTTATCTTCACTTTCTTTTGTGAAAGAGTGGTCAGCTTCTTTGACTTGTCGCCAGAGACACTTACAACTACTTTATCATCGGTCTTCTTCTTATCTTCCCATACCTTAGTATGTGAAAGAATAATCCTCTTAGCAGCCTTAGAAAACTCTATAACTTTAAATTCTAATTTCTCGTCTACCTTCGCTTGTTCTTTGTCTTCTTTCAATAAGTGACGCAAAGAAGCAAATCCTTCCACGCCATACGGCAACGCTACGGTAGCGCCTTTGTCAAAGATATTTACTATCGTTCCCTCATGAATTGTGTCTATATTGAACAAAGTTTCAAATACATCCCAAGGATTTTCTTCTAATTGCTTGTGTCCTAAACTCAAACGGCGATTTTCCTTGTCTATCTCCAAAACAGTAACTTCTATTTCGTTATTGATAGCAGTAAACTCGGCTGGATGTTTTATCTTCTTAGTCCACGACAAATCAGAAATATGGATTAATCCGTCAACGCCTTCTTCTATTTCTACGAACACGCCAAAGTTTGTAAAGTTACGAACTTTTGCTGTATGCTTAGAACCGGCATAATATTTCTCTTCTATAAATTCCCAAGGATCAGATTTTAACTGTTTTATACCTAAGGACATCTTTCTCTCTTCGCGGTCAAGAGTTAAAATTACGGCTTCTATCTCGTCACCTACTTTTAAGAACTCTTGCGCACTGCGTAAATGTTGCGACCATGACATTTCGGACACGTGAATCAAACCTTCCACTCCGGTAGCTATTTCTACAAATGCACCATAATCGGCAAGAACTACTACGCGACCTTTTATTTTATCACCAACTGACAACTCGGCACTTAAAGCATCCCATGGATGAGGAGTCAACTGTTTCAATCCAAGTGCTATACGTTTCTTTTCATCGTCAAAATCTAAGATAACTACGTTCAACTTTTGGTCTAATTTAACTATTTCCTCTGGATGTGTAACACGACCCCAAGATAAATCGGTGATGTGAATCAAACCATCTACTCCGCCCAAATCAATAAATACACCATAAGTGGTAATATTTTTAACTGTTCCTTCTAATACTTGACCTTTCTCAAGACGAGATATTATCTCTTTCTTTTGTTGCTCTAACTCAGCTTCTATCAATGCTTTGTGTGAAACGACTACATTCTTGAACTCATGATTTATTTTTACTATCTTGAAGTCCATAGTCTTACTCACGAAAATATCATAGTCACGAATAGGTTTGACGTCAATTTGTGAACCCGGTAAAAATGCCTCGATTCCGAATACGTCAACAATCATACCACCCTTAGTGCGGCACTTGATAAAACCTTTAACTATTTCATTACCTTCTAACGCTTCATTTACTCTATCCCAAGATTTCAAGGCACGTGCTTTTTTGTGCGAAAGAATAAGCTGACCTGTTTTATCTTCCTTGTTTTCTACAAAGACTTCTACTCTGTCGCCTATTTTCAACTCAGGATTGTATCTGAATTCGTTGATAGAAACAATACCTTCTGATTTGTACCCTATATTAAGCACTACTTCGCGTGCTGTCATAGATATAACGGTACCATCTACTACTTCACTCTCGGCGACTGTTGACAAGGTCTTGTCATAAATCTCTTCTAACTCTTTATTTGACCTTACTTTACGCAAACCCACTTCGTTAGAGGTGTTATCCCAATCAAAATCTAATGTAGAAGCATTAGATACATCCTTCTTTGCTATCTCCAAAATATCGTCGTCATCAGACAACTCGTCTTCTACTTTATCAAAATCTTCTTCCTCTATCTCCTCTTCTATTTCTTCTTCCAACTCCTCTTCTACTTCTTCTTCCGAATAGAACTCGTCTTTTTGTTTGTAATTCTCAGTTACCAACGCATTATCTTGATTTATTACCTCAAGACTTTTCTTTTCTTTAAATTTATCACTCATTTACTTTAAATTGTTATTTCTTTTAATTGATTAGACATTATGTATAGAAAAATACTCTGTATAAAAAATATTATATGTAAAAAAATATTTTGTATAAAAAATATTCTGTATATAAAAAAATTATGTATAAAAAAATATGAACGTAATTATTAAAAGTTAATTATTAAAAGTTAATTATTAAAAGTTAATTATTAAAAGTTAATTATTAAAAG
>DYQJ01000169.1:5545-8977 GCA_020719345.1 Draconibacterium orientale
TTAATCATTAATACAAGAACACCTGATTATTAATATTTTATGCGTGAAATAAAAGTAATAAAACTTTTGCACCGCTTATTTTTACGCATGTAAAAATATTGAGGCGCAAAAGTAATATTTTTTTTGTAAATAAATAATTTTTTCGCAAAAAAATTTTATTTTTTTTCTTTAGTTTCGCATTAAGATAATTCTGCCGCTCTTCCACTGGTCATCTTTCAAATATTGAATGAAATACATGCCCGAAGGATAGATGCCCAAACTTATTTGAATAGGTTGATTATCTTCTATTTTATAACGTTGTAACAATTTGCCCGAATTATCGGCTACATAAATTTCTTCCACATCGCCGGTAAATTCTATATTTACTAAGTCGGTAGTCGGATTAGGGTAAAATTTTATCCCTTTACTATAATCTACATTGACATCAGGAGTCGCAGTTGAATCTGCCGCTGCAACTGTTTCGCCGGGTTTGTTAGGCAGAACATCCAACGGATTAGGTAATTTGGTAGTATCAGCAATACTTACATTAGTGATAGTGGCAATTGGCTCGATGACGATTATCGTTGTATCTTTTATCGCGGCTGGCTCAAACGCTAATTTGTTCTCACAAGTAGGAGTTTCTGTATATTGTTTTAATAATCTTAATATCAATCCATTAAGATATTCTACTTCGTACTCGTCTGTCGTAGGTGCTATATGCGAGTCACCTATTCCGCTGTCATCGGTTAAAAATACATACGTGCCGTTAGTGGCAAGTGCTAATGAACGCATCAAATACTCGGTGCTTTTATCAATACCGCTACAAGTAACCGGAACAATACGAATACCTTTTTTAGATGCTTCTTCAGTAATTTTTTGCAAATTCTCGATGACTTGTGGGTCAGTGTGTGGAGGAGCATCTAATATAAGAAATACAACTTTTGCTATGGCATTTTCACTCCATTTTAATTGATTCACTGCTACTTCCAAACCGGCATCCACTGCTTCAGGAAAATCGCCTCCTCCGCCTGCATATTGCTCTCTGACAAAGTTAATAGCCGAATCTAAGATAGGTGTAAGGTCGTGTTTTACTGTTAAATAAGTGTCGCCATGGTCACGATAAAATACGCTACCCAGATTGAATAAAATATTAGTATTTTGTTGTTTTGCCTTTTGCATGATGTCCATAAGTTCTTCTTTTAGATAACTTATTTCATCGGACATGGAGCCGGTGGCATCTACTACAAACGCTATGTCCACCACACTTGGAATTACACATTTTGCATCTACCGACAAAAAATTTATGCCGTCATGAAATTTTGTGGGATTTTTAATTGTTTGTTTTGCGCCATCTATATCAACTTTAATTGATAATTCGGTCTTCGTTTTAGTGGTGTTATAAATACCATTCCATAGTTCTGCCTTGCCGGTATTGTCGCTGACAGCACTCCAAATTACTTTGCCGGAAGCATCAACGAGTTCTAATTTCTTGTTTATGAGTGGTTTACCATCTTTGGATGTCAGCTGTACGCAATATCTGTTTTTCGGATAAAATTTCCATACAGATTGATAGCTGTTGAGTTCGTTTTCGGTAATGTCGTTCCATAACTTCCACTTGCTGAAATCGTGTATCTCGCCCGCGGTGAGAAGACCACTTTTGGCTTCTTCGGTAGTAGGACCACCAGTTGAAATATCATCATACGAATACTCATAACTCTTGGTAGCTGCCGTACCTTTTACAGGAGCATATTCATAATCATAAGATAGACTTCGCGATTCGGAAGGTGCCGAAAAATATGATACCGACGAGGATTTTTCTTTTTTGGTACTTCGTTCGAGTTCACTTCTTTCGTATCGTTTGCTGTCTCTTGTAACTCCTACGGCAGTTACGACTACTTCTTCTATTACATCATCCGATGATTTCAACATGATACTTTCTTTTTCATTTATATCACTTACTTTTATCTCACGAGTTTCAAGACCTATAAATGAAATAACTAAGGTTAAAGAATCGGATGGAATATTTAGCGTAAAATTGCCGTCAAGGTCAGTTAGCGTTCCCAAATCGCGACGTTCTTTAACTGAAACGGTAGCACCCGGTATCGCACTGTAATACTCATCCACGACAGTGCCTCTTACTATTTTTTGAGAAAAAGAATTAGAAAAAATTATGCTTAGCATAATGACTAAAAAAAAATTTAATGTTTTCATTTTTTAAAAATTTAAAATGTTATTAATAATATTAACTTTGTTTTTCTTTAGATACATAAAATTTTTTTTTCCATAAATAATTTTAATCTTTTTTTTGATGAATACAGAAAATATTTTTAAAAAAGCCCTCAACTTAGATTTTATAAATATGGAAGAGGCAAAATATATTTATTATAATGCAGATATTACGGAGCTAATGTTTGTAGCTGACCAGATACGACAAAAATTAAAAAACTTTATAGACACCGATAAAGTGGGCTGGATAATAGATAGAAATATAAATATTTCTAATATTTGTGTCTCTATGTGTAAATTTTGCAATTTTTGTAGAGCAGCTAATTCCATGCAAGCATATACAACTACCATAGAGCAGTACCGACAAAAAATCAACGAGTTATACGAGATAGGAGGACGACAAATTCTCTTGCAAGGAGGACTGAATCCTGATTTTAAGATAGATTTTTATGAAAATCTGTTCCAAGAATTGAAAAAAGAGTTCCCTGATATAAAGCTGCATGCGCTGGGTCCGCCGGAGATATTTTATATAGCGCAAATTTCACACCTGAATATAGAGACGACTCTCAACAGATTGATTACCGCAGGTTTAGATAGCTTACCCGGAGCAGGTGCCGAGATTTTGGTAGACCGAGTGCGGAAAATTGTTGCCCCAATAAAATGTAACAGTCAACAGTGGTTAGACGTTATGCGAATAGCGCACAAAATAAATCTGCCTACCTCGGCGACAATGATGTTCGGACATGTAGAAACATTGGAAGAAAGATTGGAGCATATAATAAAATTGCGAAATTTACAAGCCGAAAAACCATTAAATAATTACGGGTTTGTGACTTTTGTATTGTGGCCTCTTCAATCCAAAAATACCGTATTAGAGAAAATGTATCCTATAAAGCATGTAACTGCTTCCGAATATGTACGAATGCTGGCAATCAGTAGAATATTATTTATTAATGTGCCAAATATTCAAGCATCGTGGCTGACCGTAGGTAAAGATATAGCTCAAGTCTGTTTACATGCAGGCGCTAATGATTTTGGTTCTATTATGATGGAAGAAAATGTTGTTGCTTCAGCCGGAAGCAATAACAAATTGAATATAAACGCTATGCAACACGCAATACGCCAAGCAGGTTTTATCCCGATGATGCGAAATGTAAAATATGAACAACAACTAAATAATTGATAGCGTAAAATAATGGTGACTAAACACGCTATTTATTTTATTTT
>DYQJ01000170.1 GCA_020719345.1 Draconibacterium orientale
TTATAATTCTTATATGGTTCAAAATTTTGTCCAACTTTATAAGGGTAGCCCATATTGCACACATTAAAATTCTACTTAGTCTTTTATTTCAAATTTTGTGCGTATCATCTCGGCAAGTTTTTCATGGGTAACATTTGCAGTGACTTTTCCGTTTTCGGCAAACGAAATATGTCCTCTCTCTTCAGAGACAACAATGGCAAGACAGTCAGTGCTTTCTGTAACTCCTATAGCAGCGCGATGCCGTAATCCCATGTGCTTAGGAATATCGGTTCGTTCAGTAACCGGTAGAACGCAGCGGGCAGCAATAATTTTGTCGTCAATAATTATTATTGCGCCATCATGTAAAGGACTGTTTTTAAAAAATATTGACTCTATAAGCTGGGTATTAGTATCTGCATTGATTTTCTCACCCGATTGCATTATCATATCTAAATTTGATTGCTTGGGGATAACAATAAGCGCCCCCGTATTAGTCTTTTGCATATTCCTGCAAGCAGAGGTAATTTGCAGAACGCAAATATCTGGTTTCTTATTATCTTTCACTACTGAAGAAAAAAAACTCTCTAAAGAAAAATTTATTCGCGAATAACGATTCCACATTAATAATAAAAACTTTCTAAGTTCTTGCTGAAAAACTACTATTATAGCGATTATTCCGACACCCATTATTTGTCCTAAGATAGTGGACAACAGAATCATATCGGCAAGCTTAACTATCAGCCAGACAAAATACATTAATATCACTACTCCAAAAATATTGAGAGCAGCAGTGCCGCGAATCATCATATAAAATTGATACAACAAATAAGCTACCGCCAAAATATCCACAAGATCCAAAATACCAAAATTGAGAAACGACATGACTATAATATTTTAAAATAATGAACAAAAATAAATTAATTATCTAAAAAAAACTATCTTTGTATTAATTTTAAAGAAAAAAACTATGCGAACAAATATCTTTATATGGCTTATATTATTTGCTACTAATTTGGTTTCTCAAAATCCTAAAATAGAAAACTTTGAAATACAGAACTTTAAAATAGATGAAGCCAAAAGTTCTCGCGAAAAATCAGGAATAAATGCAGTCTTTGACATAAAAATGATCTCAGAAGAAAATTATTTTAGTAAACCGTATTATTTTTATGCAGTATTATATGATGTCGATGATAAAATAATATATTCTAATTCTAATAATTATCTCAAACTCTATCCTAAACCGAGCTTTGATGAAAATAATTATTCTATTTACAATTTGCAGAGACATTTTATCGCTTATGCTGCGCTAAGCTTAACTGCCGGAACTCACAAAATAAAATACAAATTATATGTTGCCTCAGACCTCGGCGAAATAGGACTACTTTTTGAAAAAGAAATAATTATTAATGTCCCTATTCTCTACAATTATGACGACCAAGAATTTAAAATAAACAAGTTACAAGTACAAGAAAATTACGAGAAATACTCGCAAAAAGGAATTTTTGTCTCGTTTATTTGCGACTTCAAATTTTTTACGTATCAAATAAAAGAGTATGCCGAGTTGTATTATAATGCTAATTACTACTTCTATATCAAATTGTTAGATACTAAAAGTAACACAGAATATAGTATTAATAATCCATCTTTTAACCTGGAAAATATAGAAGTAGATGTCCTTAGCAAACGGGTAGAAATATTTATTCCTTACAACCGGATAAATATAGTAGACGGTATTTATGATATGCAGGTTCAACTTTATGCAAGTAATTATTTTAATACAATCAATTTTGGTAAACTTGCGGAGACAAAATTTGTCATGCAACAGCCAAAACTATATATGGCTAAATTTGTTATGAACTCGATGCAAATTGTATATGGCGAATATGATGTCACAAGCACAATAGGACGACTTTTCTCTTCTAAGGAGAGCAATACAGGAAAAGGATATCCGGATGTCTTCTGGACTTTCTATCTCGGTTCACTTTCGTTACACACCTCCGATGTTAGTGAAAATTCATTCTTTGCGTACAGCGACTCCGTATATTTCAGGATGATAGATGCTGACCCCATAAAATTTACCGTTTACGACTATGACTTAATCAGCCGAAACGACTTCCTCGGCGAGTTTAAAATCTATCACAAAAAAGGCATAGAAAATATTACATACACCGACAAAAGCTTTGATAATGTCAAAGCGTGTAATTTCGCCTTCTACAAATATGAAATGCCGTATATAGATAAAAAAGTATTAGACGTAAAAGACAAAAATATAGACGGAACATCCGGACTTTATATCTCCCTTAATTGTCATGCAAATAATTTGCCTGAGAACGAAAAAATTAACATTACCCCGCTTATTATTAGAGACTCTCTGACAATCAACTTATTACAGCATATAAACTATAGCGAAAACATACAAAAATATCAATATGACTCCGACAGTCCAAGATTAGAAATTTTTGTCCCGTATTATTTCTTTAACAACAACGACAGACTGGCGTTTAACTTTAATTTTAATAATATGGATTTTGCACTTGAAAATCTCGTTCATTCCGAGTTAGTCAAAATACCGGAAATAAAAGACATCGCCGCAAAAATTGATACTATTTATGACAGTAAAATTAATGGAATAGCCGGCTGTATAATAAATTATAACTTCACAATACCTACAAGCTATCAAAATGATATAGGACTGAACAAAATCTTTTTCAATCTTAATCTGCAAGATACCGACAATAATAAATCTTTAAACAACGAGCTGACAAGCATAGAAACGCAAGCAGATATAAACAAGTTTACGGTAAACAAAGATATGAAAAAACAGATATTTATTCCCTACTACATTTTTGGTGAGAGCAAAAAGAAACAAAATTTACAAATTACATCTCAATCTTTTGTTAACGAGATACAGACTTCTGATAATTCGCAAGATTTCTATCTAACTATTGAAGATAATATTATGTTCAAATTAGATAAAATAAATATCAAAATTAAGACTCTTGAAAACTATAAAGATTTGCACTACGTAATACGATATGCTAATAAAGAATTAGTTAGAACAGATAAAATAAGTGACATAAAAATTACCGAACTATCTGTGAATAAAAATTTTGTTTGTAATCATAAAGACGATATACAAATAGAACTTTATGCCACAGATAAATACGGTATAGAAACTTTGATTCAAAGCTCGTCTCTCCCTATAATTGAGATGCAAAAAAAGAACGGATATAAACTTAAATCTAATAAACTTGTCAAAAAGGCGACAATTAGTTTTTAGGTCTACCCACGTAATCTTGGACAAAATTTTGAACCATATAAGAATTATAAGGTCATATAAGTTGTATCTGTCAATCTTATATGACATTATATTCCTTATATGGTTATTTTTTTATATGGTATATTTTTTTATCAAAGCTCCAAGCAAGTTGTCCAAAATTACGAGGGTAGCCGTTTTTAGCAACGTAAGTTCAATTAAAAGGTTTTCAACTTTTTAATGTTTAAAGAAGGGTCTTTGGCATTAAAAATATAACTTCCGGCAACCAAAATATCTGCGCCTACGGATATTAATTTCTTGTAATTGCTCTCATCCACTCCGCCATCTACTTGTATTTGTGCTTTAGATTTTTTCTCGGCTATCAAACCTTTCAACATCTCTATTTTAAGATAGGTATTTTCAATAAATTTTTGTCCGCCGAAACCTGGATTGACCGACATCACGAGGATAAGGTCTACCTCGTTAATAATATTGTCCAACAAATAAATATGAGTATGAGGATTTATAGACACTCCTACTTTCATGTGATTGTCGCGGATAATTTGAATTGTTCTATGCAAATGTTTACAAGCTTCGTAATGTACCGTTAAAATATCGGCGCCGGCATTTTTGAAGTCAGTGATATATCTATCCGGCTCGGTTATCATCAGATGCACATCTAATGGTTTGGTAGCTGCTTTTTTTATCTGCTTAATAATAGGCATGCCAAAAGAGATATTGGGTACAAAATGTCCATCCATCACATCTAAGTGAAACCAGTCGGCTTCACTTTGATTTAACATGTCTATGTCATTTTGTAGGTTTAAAAAATTTGCCGACAAAAATGAGGGGGCAACTAAGATTTTTTTTGCTGTCATCGTTATAAGATTTAGTCTTTTTCGTATTCCATGTTTAAAACAACTTCGCCGTTTCGTAAAAGTTTAAAATAGTACAAGTCGTTTGTATATACGGTGGCATCAAAAGAAAATTCTAATTTGTGATTTCCTATCGGCTGTTGCGGATTGTTATATAACTCTCGCACTATTATATTGTTGCGGTCAAACATTCCTATCGTTATTTCTGCTACTTTTGATATTTTATATTCAAACTCGCCGCTGACTTGCACTTTATAATCGGTGCTGTAATAGTCATATTCGTATCCGCTAAGCGCTTGACGGGTAGGCATTTTTTGTCCAGTTAGCTTAGACACCATTTCCATAAGTGATTTGTTAATAGTAGTATCTGCTCCCATTATTGAAGTTATACTATTGCCATTAGCAACGCACCAGATAGCCGACTGGGTTTCTGACTTTCCGTATAATTTTTTATCGTTGACAAATTTTGCCATCTCCAAGAGATTGCCATCTGCCAGAGTACCTATTTTATAACGGCTATCATCATCTGGTGCCGAGTCCGAGTTTTCTATACACATGGCTTGAATAGCAAGTGTTCGGCTTCCACTCGGAGTAAGTGTTATTATTTCTTCTTTGGTAGTAACAAAATTTTGCTTAGGATCATCTTCGGCAATGTATAACAGACCCGGCTGAATAACCAGAGTTATGGGCGTTGGCTTCAAATTCTTTATATCTAAAATAAATTGTCCCGTATAATGCGTGCCGGATTCATTTATTTTGATACTACATTCTACCAACTTTTTAGTTATACAATCTTGCAACGGCATATTGTCGGCAGAAACTAAATTACTAACACTTAGTAACATAGATAAAACAAAAAACAAACTTAAACTTTTCATAATTACAAATTTTAAATTAATTATTTGATAGCGTAAAATAATGGTGACTAAACACGCTATTTATTTTATTTTCAAGTACTTATAAAATTCGTTTATTTATAATTTTGTATATACATTTTAAATGTTATATTATTGAAAATCAGATATATAAAAAAATATTTGTATATATGAAAAATCAGTAAATTTGAATTTTGGTCACTATTTTTATACGCTACCAATTATTTATCTATTCGTTTAAACGAAAAAAGTTAAATATTATTAAGCAAAAATAAAAAAAAATTGTAATAATAAAAAAAAATATTACTTTTGTCAAATAAAAGAAATTAAAATTTATTAACATGAAACTTCTATTAATAAGTAATTCAACTAATGCAGGCGAACAGTATTTAGAGTATCCGAAGCAAAATATTAAGGAGTTCCTGCACTCCGAGCCGGTGAAAGCGTTGTTTATCCCTTACGCAGGAGTAACGATTAGCTATGATGATTATGAAGCTAAGGTAAAAACTCGGTTTAATGAAATAGGACATGATATAATTTCTATTCATCATTTTGAGGACCCAGTAGCTGCTGTCAATCAGGCAGAAGCCATAGTCATCGGCGGCGGAAATACTTTTCAATTAATTAATTTATTGCAAAAGAATAAATTGATAGAGCCAATTCGTGAAAGAGTTTTAAAAGGTGCACCTTATATAGGTTGGAGTGCCGGCGCAAATGTAGCATGTCCTACTATTTGCACAACAAACGACATGCCGATAGTACAACCAGAAAGTTTTAAAGCACTCGGATTGGTAAAATTCCAAATTAATCCGCATTATTTAGACGCAAATCCGGAAGGACATGCCGGGGAAACACGCGAAATGAGGCTGCAAGAGTATATGATATTAAATCCAAAAGTCATGGTCGTAGGATTACGGGAAGGGACAATGATTTGTATAGAAGATACTTATATCAGATACATAGGAAAACGCAATGTCCGAATAAACATGTACACTGCCGCACACCCGTTGGAATTAGACGAAAGTAGTAATATAGACTTGTTAATAAGTTAATATGAAAAATCTTGACGAAATCCGGGAGCTGCCGGAATTTAAAAATTTGGAGTTTTTTGCTAAGAACGTAGTGGAAGGATTTATTACAGGATTGCATAAAAGTCCTTATCACGGTTTCTCGGTAGAGTTTGCGGAACATCGTCTATACAATGCAGGTGAGTCAACTAAGCACATCGACTGGAAACTCTTTGGCAGAACGGATAAATTATTTATTAAAAGATACGAAGAAGAAACCAATCTGCGAGCATATATTTTGATAGACAACTCCTCGTCAATGCACTTTCCGTATAACGAAAAAAAAGTTGCGTCAAAACTTGATTTCTCTATTTTTAGCACCGCTGCATTAATTTATATGCTTAGAAAACAAAGAGATGCTGTCGGCATCTCTTTATTTTCTGACCACATAGAATTTCAATCGGATGCCAAAATTTCTACGTCACACGCAAACATGTTGTACGCACGATTGGAAGAAATGCTGTCCGATAAAAACAAAGGACTCAACAAAAAAACTATCATTGCAAACACTCTCCACGAAATAGCAGAAAAAATACACAAACGTTCATTAGTTATCATTTTTAGTGATATGTTGGAAAGCAACAACGAAGAACAGGTATTTGACGCACTGCAACACTTGAAACATAACAAACATGACGTAATTCTCTTTCATGTAACAGACCACAAAAAAGAAATTGATTTTGATTTTGAAAATCGCCCTTACAAATTTATTGACCTCGAAACCGGAGAAAATATAAAATTAAATCCGTCTCAGATAAAAGACATTTACAAAAAGAATGTGACCGAATATTTTACCAATTTGAAACTCAAATGTGGACAATACAACATAGATATTATCCAGGCAGATATAAATAAAGATTTTAAAGAGGTATTATTACCTTTTCTTATCAAAAGAAAAAAACTTTTCTAACCCCAAAAAGTAAACAGAATATTTATAAATTAATTTAATTATCTTTAAATGAAATACTTAATAAAATTCAGTTTGATTGTTTTGTGTTATTTGTTTACAATGACAAATGCTTTTTCGCAGTTTAATTTTAAAGTGTCTACCGGAGGAAAATTGAATGGTGGCGGCTTTGGATTCAAAAAGAATAATCTTAATATTATGATTAATCTACAGCATATCAATCTTTCCACCTATTATTTGGAAACCGGAGAAGAATATAATTGGGATGCCGGAACATTCTTAGATTATAAGTACGAGTATGATGTCAGCTTAGGATTATTTCTGCCTACCCTTAGTATTAAGTATCATGTTTTTAATAAGAACAAAATTAGCGCTTACTTCATGCTCGGATACATGAAACCTATGGTTATGAGTAAATTAGAAATTAATACGGGAGACGCCGAACAAGATGCCCAAATGATAGAAGAGTTTAAAAAATATAGAAAATCTTTTTCTTTATGGAGCGGAGAAATAGGTTTTGGAACAGAATATTTCTTTGATGAAAATTTTAGCATCGCCGGCGAATTTGGACTCAGAAGCTTTACGGTGCGTTACAAACAAGAAGACGAGGTAACAAATTGGGATCCAAACACAGGAGAAGAGTCGGCATCTACCCGAACAACTTTTATCAAGAGTAATTTGACACCTACGTACACTAAATTTTCATTAAACTTTTATTTTTAATTCCGGATGAAAATTAAAATAAGCTTTAAAAGTTGTGAACGTTCTATTTTCTAATAAGGTTTGAACAAAAGATAAGGTTTTAAGAAAGAAACCTTATCTTTTTATTTTGGCAAGTTTTAATTACCAAATAATTACATAAGAATAAAAGTTAAAATTATAACCATTTTGAGTATATATTGTTTTTATTCGCACAGTACCGAAAATTAAAGAAACGAATTAATTTTGTTCGTTTTTGGCTTCGCTGATTTTGTCGTAGTGAACTTTTATTTCAAGTGGTATCAGCTCGTCTGGGACAGCAAGGAATGTTACATTAGGTGCCGAAAAGTTGATACTTTGATTTTGCTCGTGACCACCATCTGCTATCAGAAGAATATTAGCATTAGCCGATGCGCCACCAATTTTTTTCCATATCTGCTGCGCAAATGGGATAGCCCATTTGTGTGAACGTTTGAAATATATCACCGTCAATCCCGATTTGGCTATTTGCTGCGATGCCAGCTCCGAGTAGTCGGTATTTGCGCTAAGAATAATATTTAACAGCTGCAACGATGCAACGTCATCTAATAATTGTACTATATTTTTTACGGCGTCTTCGTCAAGCTCGTTATGTATAAAAAATATTTCGGTTGCTTTGATGTCGTACTTAGTTTGTTTTTCTGAGTGCATAATGGCTCGTATATCTTCGGTAAACATTACAGGCGACGCATGATTGGCATAAATCATATTTCTGAACAAGTTGTTACGAATATTATTAACAAATTTTTCCTGCCGCTTGTCGTTAATAACAGTTTTTTTATCTATCGGTTGCCAGATAAATATCTTATAATTAGTATTTTCCAGATTATATTCGCGTGCGATGGCAAGCTGTTGCTCGGCGGATTCTAAATAGCTGCTCCCTATAATATGTATAGAACAATCCGTCTTTTTGAGGATATCGCGTACATTATTTCCTGTGTTTTCTACAATCTTCATGCCGGCATATTGCAAAATGGCGGACAACATTTGTCGGATTGGTCGGAGCTCATCAGAAGTATCTGCCAAAAAAACAGTTATATTTTGATTTTCTGTAACAAACATATTAAGTAAATTATTATTTTCAATTGATTGATAATTATTACATAGTCATATTAAATTAAAAATTCTATTTGTTGAGGTTCGGCAAAAGTATATTTTTCTTCAGAATTAAATTTTTTCTAAACGAATTTATAGGCACATTTTACTTATTAGGTTACACTTCTTTGCGAAACTTTGCGTTTTTACCTTTGCGAGACTCT
>DYQJ01000372.1 GCA_020719345.1 Draconibacterium orientale
AAAAAAAAATCCCGTTAGGGATTAAATATTGGTAGAAAACAGTCTGCTACCCATATCTTGTCCCTAACGGGAGTAAAAAAAAATCCCGTTAGGGATTAAATATTGGTAGAAAACAAATCCCCCAAGCCCTGCCAGCGTTTTTTTTTCACGCTGGCATGGTTGTGATTAGAAATTATTTCTTATTTTTTGGTAAACTGGACCTATTTATATCTTTTACTTTTGGCTTAGCATATTCTATTATCTTTTGTTTGTTCTTCAAAATATAAATCAAACCGAAAACCCCGCTTAAAAACATGATAAAAGAAATTATCTCGGCTTGAGTTATTCCGCCCATAATATTATATTCGTTGTTCACTCGTATTTTTTCTATAAAAAATCGTTCTATCCCTGCAAATATCAAATAGATAGAAAAAAGTATGCCCGGCGTAGTGATTTTTTTACGGATACTCCACACTATTATAAAAAAGATTAACATACTCGTTGCCTCATATAAAGAGGTAGGAAAAACCGGAACTTCTAAATGACGACAAAATTTATCTGCATTACAGTCGGACATCGGAACTCCCTCGCTTAATACGTTATGCGGATAATCGTAAGCCCAGAGCCAATCCGGAAGCCAGCTTAGAAAACTTGGCTTAGGCTTAGGATTCGGAATGCCCCAACAACCATCACCTGAAAAATGACAGCCACTCCGACCTATAGCATAAACCATAGGCAAAAATACTGCCCCGACATCTAAGGTATGCAAAATATTTATATTATATTTTCTTATGTAGATACTTACTGTCACCGTAGTTACAATAAAACCGCCAAGAAATGACAGTCCACTGAAAGACAACAACTCGCCAATAGGGTCACGCATCAAAGCGCCAAAATTCTCAAGATTATGAAATAATTTTGCCCCCAGAATACTGGATATACCAGCGATAACTATCAGATTACCAGTCAATTCGTGAGGCATAATCTTTTGCTCTTCCCATGTAGGCGAACTTAACTTTCGTCTGTTTTTATCCCACCACGTATAGACTGCCGACAAAATTCCTATCAAGATACCACCGCCAAAACTACCACGCCCCGATAAAATAAATATTTGAGGATTGTCCACAAACTCATAATAATTCATCGCGGCATCTACTAATTTATAACCTATCAAAAAACCTATCAAACCGGAAATCAATATATTTTGTACCGTAGCCGGCTCTCCTATTTTTACTTTTTTATAAATAGCGAGAAAAATACCTTCCTTCTCTTTTCGCTTAAACTCGTAACTAAATAATATTCCGCCTATTATAAAACCCACAGCTATCATCAAGCCATACGTCTGAACAGGCAAAGGTATATTTATACCAAAAACTTCTTGAAAGAAAAAACTTAACGTAGGATACATAAGTATAATTTTTTATTGTTTATATTCTTTTTTATTGCAAAGATAAAAAAAAAATGAAAAAATAATTTTTTTACAAAAAAAAAGTATGATTTTTGTTATGTTTTCGTTTGTAATAAATAAGTGTAAATACTTTTCTGGAACAATTTATGATTAGTAAACAATAATCAAGCTAACTTACCATATTTATATACTATACCTATCCTAATTGATTTGTATATTAAAAAAATGTATTTTGTGTAAAACTTTGCCAAAATTTTCAACTGGTACGTTTATTTTGTTATAAAGCTGGAATATATTTTTCCTGCTATTTTTGTGTAAATTAAAATAACTCCGAAAGGAGTTGCATTTTAATTATTTATGTGCAACTCCTTTCGGAGTTGGGAACATGGATTCCTTTGTCCACCGATTGCATCGGTGGTTATTTATGTGCAACTCC
>DYQJ01000171.1 GCA_020719345.1 Draconibacterium orientale
CCTTATATGGTTCAAAAAATTTATCACTTAAAAATTTACACTACCAAATATTTTTGAAAAGTAATAATTATTATACTAAAATATTTTAATAATTTAATAAGCCGCTATTTGTATGTCTTCCGGAAAATATAATTGATTGTTATAAACAATATTAAGGACTTTGTCAATTTCTTGTATATTAGATTTAAAGATACAACCTTTGAAACCTACAGCGAGGAGTTCGTTAAGATATGCTCTGTCTTCATACATTGTTACTGCTATCATTTTCAGATATCTGTTGCGCCAGAGGATTTGTTTGGCAGTATTTATTCCGTTGATATTTGGCATCTCTATGTCTATCAATATTATGTCGGGATATCTTTTCTCTGGAGAATTAAAGAAGTCTATCAGCTGGTTTCCGTCTTCAAAGACTTCTATAACATTATGTCTATGCTCTACAACGAGGTAACTTTCAAGAGTTTGGCGAAAGTTTTTATTGTCATCTACTATAATTATATCCATGATTTAATTATTTTAAATTGTTTGTAATTATTATATGCAAAAAAATAAATAAAAAATGACATTATTTATAGTATTTTTACTAAAAAATGGGTGTGAAAATACCTGATTTTAAATTTTTCTTAAATTTTATATTAAAGATAAAGAGATTTTATTATATTTGTGTTTTAAGGAATATATTAAAAACAAATTAAAATTTAGTGATATGTTATCTATACAGAAAAAATTGAGTAATATGTTTTACGTTATACTCGGCATGCCATCTACTGCGATGGGGTTTGCATTGAGTATTCAAATTTCTGCACTTAGTTGGATATTAAGTACTAAGTACGGATTAGAAATTCATGAGATAGGTTTGGTCTGGGCGGCAGGCCCCATAGCGGGTATTATAGGACAAGTATTGATAGGATTAATCAGTGATAATGTATGGTTGTGGAATGGTCGTCGTCGTCCATTCATTATTATAGGCGGCGTTTTGTCATCTCTGATGTTACTTGCTCTTCCGAATATAGATATTATTTCGTCTTCACTTGGTATAGATGGAATACTTGGAGTTGCTATTACTGTTGCACTTATGCTTGATTTGGCTATCAATGTTAGTTTTAATCCTACTCGTGCCATCATCGCCGATGTGACTCCAGAGGGCAAAGAACGGACTAAGGGTTATACGTGGATGCAAACTATCTCCGGAACTTTCGGGGTAGCTGCATATTTAATAGGTGCGTTATTAAATAATTATGTTTTGATATACGTAGGAGTATTTCTTGTGTTTGCACTTTCAGTGATACCGGTAATATTTATTCAAGAGCCGCGCGAGTTGTCAACAAAAGATTCCAATCTTAGCACTACTACGGTCAAGACAAAGACTTCGTTTTTAGAAATTCTTAATAATATACAACCTCTGTGGGGATTTTTCATTTATTCTATATATGGTATAATCAAGCATTTAACTCATTACGAGCCTGGTAATTATTATGTAGAGATAGCATGTTTTGTTCTGACATTATTTTTTATAGTTCTTGCGTTATTACAAAAAGAGGCGGGAAAATCTAAGGAAGTAGCAGGCATTATAGGATTTAAAAAGATTTTGGCAGCACATTCGTTTACATGGGTAGGTATTCAAACAATGTTTGTTTATATGTTTGCATACGTCAATTATAAGATGCCTGAGTTGGATGCCTTATCTATGGGACAGGTTGTTTCTATCTCTTTTCTTGTGTTAAATGCTACCGGTGCATTGCTTCCAGTCCTTGTCTTAGAACCACTTACGCGATATCTTGGGCGTGTGCGAACACATGCTATTTGCATCGGAGTTATGGCGGTAAGTTATTTTGCGATGATATTTTTAGGAATAACCCCGTTTTTGGTATATGTAGTAATGGCTTTTGTTGGAGTTGGTTGGGCAGCGACTATCAGCTTACCTTTTGCTATTATGACTCAAAAAGTTGATAGCGCGAAAATAGGTTTGTTTATGGGTTTGTTCAATCTATCTGTTGTGTTGCCGCAATTAGTTGCAAGCATCGGAATAGGACAAGCAATTAGTGTGGCAGAGAATAAGAATTTAATATTTATAGTTTCGGCGGTTTCGCTTGCCATTTCGTCAGTTCTATGGTTCACAATAAAAGAGAGCAAAAGCGACAACGCAGAAACAAAAAATATTGGCGGCGGCGGCGGACATTAGTTAATTTGAAAAATTTTAGCTATCTTTAATAAACTCAAAACGGGTATAATTAAAACTTTGCCAAAGTTTAAAACTTTGGCAAAGTTGTCGTTTATAGGATAGTCCACTTTTCCTTTGCGAAACTCGGCAAGAAATTGATAATCCAATAAATGAAATATACTGTTTCTTCTATGAATTTTTAGATATGTAAAATTAAAAAAATAACTTCGGAATTTATAATTTACAACTACTTGATATTCAAGTAAAAGCCAAATTATAATTCTTAATTTATAATTTATAATTTATAATTTATAATTTATAATTTACTATATCTAATATTTCGTTAAAGGAGTAATTTTCTGTTACTCCGGGTTTGGTCATCATATATTCGGCAAGTTCTGTGTATGGAAGGTTGTATATCTCTTTCAGTCCGGCGATGATAGTTTTTAAATAGATAGGTGCCGGTTTAACAAACTCGCTTTCTCCCATCTTTTCGGGTGTTGTGAAAGAAAATATAGGAATCTGGTCGGTATCAAATTCTAGGAATAAAAGATTGCTGTATCTTGCCTCTGTAATAACTTTAGATTTAAGAGTGATAATTTCTTGAAAATCAATTTGTATGTTGTTCGTTCTGTTTTCTTGGTTGACTAAGTCTACAAATTGTTGTTTGGTGATGAGATATTTTCGGCTGTAAGTAAAATTATTTGGGTCAGGCGAAAGTCCAATAAAACCAGCTCCTCCATTTTCCCAATGCGCTGCACGTTTGGCAAAATAAAGAGGTCTGTCAATTTTATAAGTGGTGTTTTTTAGTGGAGTCGTTTTATCTTGACATCCAATTTCAGTTCGGGAGGAGTTTTTAGGTTTACCACCTTTGATGTAACACAAAAAACGGTCTTCATTCAGATTAGAACCGTAGCAAGCATACCATACATAGTTTGATGCGTTCATTATTTTATCTTTTTAATAGTTTTCAATAAATTGTCGGAAAATTCAATAAAATATTCGTAGTTTCTGGCTTCGGTACATTCATATTTAATAGAAATGCAGGCAGCTGCTAAGTTCTTAAATTCATAGGGGTCATAGAATCCGTAAACATTGAAAGTAGCTAATTTATTGTTATACAGTGCTGTTCCTTTATAATAATAGCAGGAGAATCCATCATCAGAGGCAAAATCTTTAGGTGGCGCCGATTTTATTTGCACTTTCCTTAGATTTTGCGCCATCATCATTTGTTCAATAATTTCCTTAGTTCCCTCAAAGATGTCGTTCTCAAAAACAGCTATCACAAAAATTAAAGAGTCTTTGTTCCATGTCACAGAATTGTTATTTACAGTGACTATTGTGGAAGAGTCACATATCGGGTACTCAATGCCTTGTATGTCCCATTTTTTGGTAGTTATCTGGGAATAAATATTTATTGAGACACAAAGACAAATAGATAAGAAGATATATTTATTATTCATTGTACTAATATTTTATTGTTTCTGTTAATACTCCTTTGTTATAAATTTCTTTCCTGATTAAAATTCCTTCAGCATTATAATAATATTTTTGTCCGTTGGTTAAATATCCGTTATTAAATTCTCCTTCTTGCTCTAAAAGTTGCTTAGCATTGTATAATTTATGATATCCTGTTCCTTTGAAAGGCGATTTTATTGTGTCCTTAGGACTTGTGTAAGTGTAGTAGACGGTATCTAATGGAGCTTTCGTTACAACGAGTTCGGTTACTTTAGGTTCATAAAAAGTTGTTTCCTCATCGGCTGCTTTTCCTTTATAATATTTTTTAGACATTTTGAGGTCTCCGGAGACATAATATTCGTTTTGAGTTCCATCAATTTTGCCGGAGTTCCATTCGGTAAGCATCTTAATATTTCCGTTTTCATAGTATTCTTTTACCGCACCTTGTTCGGCGCCGTCTATCCAATTACCTTCTATTTTGAGAGTTCCGTCTTCATAAAAATATTTTTGTGTTCCGCTTCGTTTTCCTTCGTTATCAAAGTTCCATATATATGTGACATTAGCATTTTTATAATAATATTTATATTCGCCTATCCAACGGTTTTCATTCCAATATCCCTCTTCTGCTACTACTTCGTTTTCGTAATATAAGATGACATATCCACATTGCTTGTTTGCAATGTAATTAATAGAAGATTTTAAATTTCCATTTTCGTAGTAACTAAGCCATACTCCTTCTTTTTTATTATCAATAAAATTACCTTGATACGATATAATTTTTCGTTCTTGGTCGAAAAAAAATATCCATTTACCTTGCTTAGCATTAAATACGTCAGTCATATTAATTATTTCGTCGTTGTAAATCTCATACGTTTGTGCGTCTGCGTGAATATTTAGGAAAAAAATAATTGAAATAAGGAAATATTTTTTCATTTTGAGCAATATTTTTGAGATAGTGAAACGGCTTCCTGAATACCAACGCTTGCAGCTAATTTGAAATCGCCACAAGCTTTTTCAATTTCTTTTAGTTCAATATAGTATATACCTCGTCTTGTGATGGCTTCGTAATTTTCCGGTTCTAATGTTATAGCTTGGCTTATATCTTCAAGCGCTTTTTGATAATTTTTCATACGGTAATGAACTAAGCTACGGTTGTAGAAATAACTATAGCTATTTGGTTCTAATTCAATGGCTTTATTATAATCTTGTAACGATTTTTCATAATTTCCGAGCATATCATTGGCGAGTCCGCGGTTAGAATATGCAGAGGCATTTTCTATTTTCGAGAGTACAAAGTCAAAATCTTTAATAGCATTATCAAAATCTCCCTTTCTTCCATATATTACTCCTCTGTTGACATAGAAGTCGTAATTACCCGCAAGCTCTATTGCACGATTGTAATCAGAAAGGGCTTTATCTAAGTCGTTAAGCATCTCATATACAATGGCTCTATTTTGAAAAGCTTTCGCAAACTGCACGTCTATAGATATAGCATCATCAAAATCTTTTTTTGCAGCTAGGAGAATAACAGTATCTCCTAAAAATTCGCCGTAATCTTTACGTGCCGTTCCACGATTGTAAAAAGCGTGGTCATAATCCGGTTTTCCTTCTATTGCTATTGAAAAATCTTTAATAGACCTTTCTTTATATTCTTTATATTTTACATAATTTTTCTTCTTTTTTTCTTCGGTTGCCATTTTATCAAATTCACTGCCGCGATTGTTCCATGCGACTACTGCCTTAGGTTGCTTAGAGACAACATCATCCCATATAGTTAAGCTGTCTTTCCAATCTTTGGTTCTTTGATAAGTTAATACACTCCAAAATATTGTTAATAAAGCGATAGCCGAGATAAAAGATATTTTTAAATTCATATTATCTTGAAATTTTTGGTACAAAACGCTTATCAAAATAAAAAAACCTATGGAAGGTATGTATGCGTATCTGTCTGCCATGATAGCGCTTCCTACCGGAATAAATTGAAGTAATAATGCTATATTAATGATATAAAAAGCGATAGCAAAAGTTATTTCTTTGGACTTTTTGAAGAAATAAAACAGTAAAAACATTAAACCTCCGGCAGTTAAATAACCTGTAAAATAATGAATCGGAATTGTGCGACTAATGATGTCCGGATAAGGATAAATTGCTGATAGATTGGTAGGTACAAGGAGTTTGATAATATATTGTGTCAGCCCCCAGACAGCAATACTCAGACGCTTGATAACTCCGTAGTGGTCTTCCTCTTGAAGTGCAAGTCCGGTTTTTTGTGCATGAATAGCGATATAACCAAAAATAAGGGCTAATATAAAGAATGGCAATTTCTCTAAAATCAATTTTAAATCTAATAATTTACGATTTTTCAAATAATCTATAGCGACTAAGCTCACCGCCATAGATACCGCTTGCCCCTTAGACAACAGACTAAGAATAAAAAGAAATAGTGAGATAACAATATTATGTATTTTAAAATTTTCTATATATTTTGTATAAAAGACCATAGAAGCCAGGAAGAAAACAGTATAAAGCACATCTTTTCTTTCCGATATCCAGGTAACAGATTCTACGTGCAATGTATGAACCCCAAAAAGTAAGGCAGTAATAAAAGCTATAGGGAAATTTTTAAATAACAAATAGCACAGCCAAAAGACTAATAACGTGTTGATTAAATGTAAAATAATATTAGTCAACTGAAAGATAAACGGGTTGAAAGTCTCGTTTTTTATATCTATATCCGCAGGGTCAAGCATTTGATAATTAATGTTTAAGCTCAGCATCGTCAGCGGATGATAGTTTCCCATCCAATAGAGCTCAGCGTCTGTCCCTGTAAAAAACATTTTTGCTACCGACTCGCTGTTTAAATCTTTAATAAGCGGATTTTCTATTAAATATTTGTCATCATCCCAATTGGTTATTTTATTTTCAAAGGTAGGCAGATAAACAATAATAGTAATCAACGCAATAAACAACAGACCTACAATGATATAATAAGATGGTACCTTAGCAGATGAACGTTTTGTCGCTTCTTTTTTAATAACTGCTTTATTTTCGGTATAAATAACTTCTTGTTTTTCTGACTTGTTATTTTTTGTGTACTGACCTTTTTTTCTCATGATTTTAACTATTGAGTTTTAAGTATTAACTACATGCAAATATATAAAAATTTAGTAAACAAAAAATAATAAATAATATATAAAAAAATTTTTTGAAAAAAAATTCTTTAAATACAATTGTTTTTTATATTTTCGCGGTCATAAATTATAAAATTATTATATCATGAAGAAGAATTTTTCAAGTAATGACAAGACAAAAAAGGATTACAAATCTCGCAACCACGAACATGCAGACTACGACGTAAAAAAAGATAAATATCAAGAGAAGAAAAAATACGTAGAAAAAGATAAATCGGTTTTGCAAAAGAAAAAATTTAATACCACCGAAGACAAAGAAAATAAAAAGTCCGACTATAAGACAAAGAAATTTGTCACAAATAAAGGTGCGGTCTCCAAAAAATTGGAAGGTTATAAGGGACAATTTTCCAAAAAAATAAATAAATACCCCATAAAAAAGAAACTTAGCGAGGACGTCTCGCAAAAGGATACCGAAAAAATAGGCATTCGTTTGAATAGATATATCTCCAATGCAGGCATCTGCTCACGTAGAGAAGCCGACACATTGATTAAAACCGGAGTAGTTGCAGTTAATGACAAGATTATTACCGAGATGGGATTTCGTGTGATGCCAAGCGACATAGTCAAATATGACGGTCAACCACTAAAAAGCACAAAAAAAGTTTACTTAATACTCAATAAACCAAAGGATTATGTTACAACAGTAGAAGACTCACATGCTAAGAGAACAGTGATGGATCTCATTGCAGATGCAACCAAAGAAAGAGTATATCCGGTAGGACGATTAGATAGAAATACTACGGGAGTATTGTTGTTTACCAATGATGGCGACCTGACATTAAAGTTGACTCATCCCAAAAATAAAATCCAAAAAACTTATCATGTTATATTAGATAAAGTCTTCGCGCGAACTGACATGCAAATTTTGTTGCATGGAGTAGAATTAGAAGACGGTTTTGCTAAAGTGGACAAAATTGATTACCTTGAGGTAGAAAGTAAAGTTAATCAGTCAAAAAAAATTGTTACAGTTACATTGCACTCAGGAAAAAATCAAGTTATCAGACGAATGTTCGGGAAACTCGGATATAAAGTAGAAGCTTTAGACAGAGTCTTTTTTGCCGGTTTAACAAAAAAAGGACTCAAACGTGGACAATGGAAAATTCTATCTTTAAAAGAAATAGGATTCCTCAAAATGCTGGACGGTAAAAAACAAGTAGAAGAAAGAAAAAATACGGACTTCAATACCGAAGATACCGAAGATTAATCATTAAATTCCACTCGCTAAAATGAAAATAAAACTCGGATTTTCGCCTTGTCCTAATGACACGTTTATTTTTTATGCAATGATAAATAAAAAAATAGACTGTCAAGGACTTGAGTTTGAACCTTTTATTGCTGATGTACAAGAACTTAATAAAGCAGCGACAGATAATATATTAGACATAACAAAAATAAGCTATCACGCATACTGTTTTGTGGCTAATAATTATATTATCCTGGACAGCGGAAGTGCATTAGGAAAAAATAACGGACCACTACTGATAAGCAAACGAAAAATATACCCTGATGAAATAACCTCGCTTAAAATAGCCATCCCAGGAGAACATACAACCGCTAATTTATTGCTAAAAATAGAATATCCGGAAGCTAATAATAAGATAAATTATTTATTCTCAGACATAGAAGAAGCAGTAAGCTCCGAAGAAGTAGATGCCGGACTAATTATTCATGAAAACAGATTTTCATATCAACAAAAAGGACTAAGAAAAATAACGGACTTCGGAGAGGTGTGGGAGACAAAAGTGCAAATGCCATTGCCACTCGGAGGAATTGTTGTCCGCAGAGAATTGACGACTACAAATCAACAAAAAATAAATTTTATCATACGACAAAGTTTAGAATATGCTCTCGCAAATCCGATTGAGACGCTGCCTTTTGTTAAAAAATATGCACAAAATATTAATCAAGACGTTATTTTTAAACATATTAACTTATATGTCAATGATTTTACCAAAAATCTCGGTAAATCCGGACGTGACGCTATTTTGAAACTCTACGAAATAGCTACCAACAAAAATATCATAGAAAAGATGCCTGCTAAAATTTTTATCTAATCTTTTTTTGCATCTTTCATAACTGCTTAAAAGTAGTTTACACTTTTTTCTTTGCGAAACTCTG
>DYQJ01000373.1 GCA_020719345.1 Draconibacterium orientale
AATAAAATAAATAGCGTGTTTAGTCACCATTATTTTACGCTATCAAATATTTAATTAATAACTTAAAAAAATAGAAATTTATGTTTAAAGGACATCCTAAAGGACTATATGTAGCATTCTTTGCTAACATGGGGGAGCGGTTTGGGTTTTATACCATGATGGGGATTTTAGTTTACTATCTTACAGCCAAGTATGGGCTAACAGGTTCTAATGCCGGAGTAATTTACAGTATTTTTTACGCATCTATTTATGCGTTAGCACTTGTGGGAGGAATAATTGCAGATAGAACCAAGAAATACAAAAGTGTTATTTTTGTAGGACTAATTACTATGCTCGGCGGTTATATTTTGATGGCGATACCAGGATTTAATCTGGTCTTTACGGTGATGGCACTTTTTGTTATTGCTCTCGGTAATGGATTATTTAAAGGTAATTTGCAGGCAGTCGTAGGACAAATGTATGATGACCCTAAATATGAAAGCAAACGAGACTCGGCATTTAGCGTATTTTATATGGGGATAAACATTGGTGCCTTATTTGCACCTTTTGCAGCTTCTAAGATTATCAAATGGTCAATAGAAAATCAAGGTTTCACACGAGAAGATGCCTTGCCTTCACTTTTGCACAAGTTTAATAACGCAACATTAAAAGGTGATGAAATGACTAATTTACAAGAACTTGCTAATCAAGTTTCCGGTGAAACGATAAGTGATATGGCTACTTTTGCTAAGAATTATCTGGAAGCATACTCCTCCGGATTTAATTATGCTTTTGGGATAGCCGCCATGACAATGATTATTTCTTTTGTCGTATTTATCTTATTCAAAGGATTGTTACCTGATGTAAGTAAAAAAATCAAAGCCGGCGCAGAAGTAAAAGAACTGTCACCCGAAGAAACTCGTCAACGTATGGTAGCACTATTCTTGGTTTTTGCAGTTGTTATCTTCTTCTGGATGGCATTCCATCAAAACGGACTCTCTATGAGCTTTTTCGCCCGCGACTATACGGTCAAAAGTGTAGGCGCTTTTGAGTATCTGTTCTTTGACTTGAAATCGTTAGTTGCAATTATCATCTGCTTCACCGGATTGATTAATTTGTTGCAAAAAGGTACTTCCTCTACAGCTCGCATAATCAGTGGAGCCGCTGCAATCGGAGGAGGCGCTTTGGCATATTATTTCTATACAAACAATGCCGTTACTAATTCTTTCTCGCCTGAATTATTTCAACCTTTTAATCCTTCGTTTATTGTAATACTCACCCCGGTAGTATTAGGAATTTTTGCTTTCTTAAACAAACGGAATATGGAGCCATCTGCACCAAAGAAAATTGCTATTGGTATGATAATTACATCAGTAGGTTTTGCAGTGCTAATGATGGGTTCTTTTGGATTAGATTTATACAAAGATTTAACACCTGATTCTCCTCGCGTGGGAGTGGAATGGCTCGTATCTACGTATTTTATTTTAACTATTGCCGAACTATTTTTAAGTCCGATGGGATTATCATTTGTTGCAAAAGTATCGCCTCCTAAATATCAAGGTGTTATGCAAGGAGCATGGCTCGGAGCAACAGCACTCGGTAATCAAATGTTGTGGATAGGAAGCTATTTATACGAAAGAATACCTATTTGGCAAGTTTGGGGAGTATTTATTATTCTTTGTTTTATTGCCGCCGCATTTATTTTTTCTATTATGAAAAAATTAGAAGCCGTAGCAAAACCTAAACCTGTGGAAAAAAGTTAAAAAATAATTAATATTATAGAATTGACAATTTTTTGGTAGCGTATAAAAATAGTGACCAAAATTCAAATTTACTG
>DYQJ01000374.1 GCA_020719345.1 Draconibacterium orientale
TCTTCAGGGGAATGCTCTACCAACTGAGCTATCTCGGCATTGGTAATTTCCTACAAAAAACATACTACACTATTTTAAAAAGTTTTTCCAGCCTTTTTATCTAAGACCGGGGAATTTATTAACAATAGATTTCACATTTGATAATTCTGTCTGTAAGCCGTTATAAGCACCTGTAACAGCTTTGATATATGGCTCTAGAAAATAAAAAGCTCCAATAGATACACCTATTATTATCGCCCAATAAAAAAATCTAAAAAATACAGACCTCTTGTGAGCTCTTCTGATCTTATGAAGCATCTTGTTGTTTTCTACAGCAAGCTCATAAGTTTTCTCTAACAATTCTTTTTCATTTGGATTCATAATGTAAATATTATATCACAATGTGCCAAGAGCAGTATATCTACCTCTAAGAGTTCAATACACCTTTTCTGTTTTCTGTTCTTGCAAACAATCCATAAAAACTATCAAAGGTTTTCAATTCCTGCACAAAAGTCCCATACTAGGCACTTTTTTGGTGCCACATTAAAAAGAGTTAATGATTAACTTTTTTTAATGTGCCACCAGCAGGAATCGAACCTACATCTAAAGCTTAGGACGCCCTTGTTCTATCCATTGAACTATGGTGGCTATATTTTGGACTTGATTAAATCTATCATATTAAGATCAATAAAAAAAGCCGTTCGTTTAAAACGAACGGCTTTTTTAATCTTATATTCCCAAAATCGATTTTATCTTCTCTTCATTAAAACCAACAATTATTTGGCCTTCAATGTCTATTACCGGTACTCCCATTTGCCCACTCTTAGAAATCATTTCTTTTCTTTTATCCAAATCTGAAGCAACATCATAAGATGTATAAACTACTTTATTTGCATCAAAGAATTCTTTTGCCAAAATACAGTAATGACAAGTTGGTGTTGAATATATTGTTATATTTTTCATCCTCGTGTGTAAATTAACCTAATAAGAAACATATTGTATCACATCTGTGCGGGCGGCGGTAATCGAAACCGCGCATCAACCTTGGGAAGGTCGCATTCTGCCACTAAATTACGCCCGCATATTCTTACTTGAACCAGTTCAAAAAACTCTCCAGCCACCCGGTATTTTTTTCTAAATCAACACCTGAAGAGTTACTTCCGCTATCGACCACCACTACAACATGCTCCCCCGGTCTAGCTACATCAAATTTGTTTCTTATTTCTTCTTCTATTCCATCTTTTGTCTTCAATCTTTCAATTTCAGATATCAACATTCTTTCTCTTTTTACTAAACCTTCATATTCTTCATAAACTGATAATAAACTATCCTTACTTAAACGTTGTTTCTCGAATATGTTATAAACCTGTAAACCGACAAAGAAAACAAGTATAAAAAGACTAGCTAATATAAATCTTGAATAAAATACTTTTTTTATTTTCCTCTTCTGTTGAAAATCAATCATTTTTGATGTACCATTACCTACAAGATATATTTTATAAGATAAAATCAATAATAACAACTAAAATGCTTTTTGATAAAAAAACAAAGAAAATAATAAAAACTACTTGGTCTATTATAGCAATACTTATCATATTAAGTATGTTGATACTCTATACGCCGATTTGGTAATAGTAGATAAAAAACAAAAACACCGAAGTTCGCCATGGCGAACTTTGGTGTTTTTTTTCTCTACTCTGCCGTAAGTGAGCGAGGGTATTCAATTTTGGGAGCTACGGAATACGACGGCAATTCCCCGTCTTATTATTAGCGAGCGAGGATTCTCTTTTTAAAAATATTACGGAGCGAAATTTCTAGCCTGTCCGCCTCAGGAGG
>DYQJ01000375.1 GCA_020719345.1 Draconibacterium orientale
GAAGTTCCCCTCGCTCTTAGATGGTTACAATCGGAAGAGAAAAAAAAGGCGTCAGGGGTTGTATATAAGCCCGGAAAAAGCAGGCTTTTTATAAACGGCGACGGGAGGACTTATTATAACTCCTTCCGATTCCCTTTTCAAAAAAGTGAACGAATGAGCATTAATGAAATAGACAAAAGATTGGCGCCGTGGAAGCTGCTGACAGAAACAGTGTTTCATGAGCACCTTAGTTACATAAATGACTGGCTCGCCTTCACTGTCCAACACCCACATAAGCGATCTGGGATAATGCCAATATGTATTTCGGAACCTGGACTCGGTAAATCCTTAATAATGTCAGCGGCGTCGAGGGTTGTCGGCCTGAATAATTTCAGCAACGGGAAAATCCTTGATGTAACAGGATTAGGTCGGAGCGGTACTCAATGGGGGGATTGGATTTACGATAAAAAAATATCCTGCATCGAAGAAATATCCCCAGATGGAGAAGGCGATATAAGATACAAAGTCCTTGACGCGCTAAAAGATATTATCACCAACGACACCCTCCCTTTAAATCTAAAGGGTGGGAGGAATGGAACATTCCACGTATATTCTAATATTATCGGATATTCTAACCATGTTGACTGTATAAAGATTCCCCCGGGCGATAGAAGAATTTTTATAATTGATTCTTCGGGGCAGAAGAAGCTAAATCAAAGTGAATACGAGAAATTTATTTCGTGGATGGATGATGACAAAAATATAACAGCATTATTTCAACACCTGCTTTACCACGAAATAAGCGATGAGTTTGAACCGGGCAAGGCAAAGATGACAAGCGACAAGGTGCAAATGCAACTCGATGGCAAGAGCGACGCTCAGGTGGCTTTCGATATAATAATAGAGCATTATCCGTGTGATCTGATTACTCCGTCAGAATTAAAGCTGGCCTTTGAGCAAGCCATGGCATTTATAAATGATGAAGATGTTACAATTTATACAGGCGTAGCTGCAACAAATAAACAGTTTTTTCATCTCACAAAGTCGATGACCAAATTAACAGCAGGGTCAAGAAAGATAAGGTTTAGCAGAACTGATGGTGAAAAGTATAACGACAGAATCAGGTCTTTACGCAACTTCGATAAATGGAAAGACTGTGGCGACGAAAAGATAAAAGAGGAGATGCGGAAAAAAATACCTCTTTTCTGGCTTCCGAATAGTGATAATACACAAAACTACTCGGCGTTTTCAGGGCAGTTTTGATGGTGTTTTTAAACGTGATAATACACAGAATGTTCTGTGTATTATCACGTTTAAATTTTTTTTTTAAAAAAAAACATGGTACAAAACACGCTAAATCTTGGGACAGATTTTATAGTTTTTTAGCGCAAGATAATAATAATTATTATATAAGATTTTTTCCTATTTTTTTTGAAAGTCATTTTTTTTTAAGCGAGCAGGCATGAACCTTGTTTTTTGGCTTAAATCTGTACCACGAATCTTTCAAAAAGGCCTGTTTTGTACCTAAACCAAAATCTATGGAACATGCATAAGGTTGTGTAATCGTTGTGGTTTCCGTTATTTTTGTACCATGTACTATCTTTTTCTTAAATAGTAATATAAAAAAAATAATATATATATACACTATAGAAGCACGTAGCATACACAGCGTGTTGTCGTGAGCCTGACAGCAATCTGACATTTCATGGTACACTGGTACAGAAAAAAAAAATAATTTTCAAAACCTAAAAAAAAACATAAAAAATATGCCTCTAAAAAGTAGGGGCAAAATAGGCTTAAAAAACAACTAAAAAAAAATAAAA
>DYQJ01000172.1:0-3546 GCA_020719345.1 Draconibacterium orientale
TTGACCGACTATTGAGAACTTACTTAATTATATAGATTATGAATTATTGAGGTTAACATCTTTTCGGTATCGTTTGCATAAAAAAATATCACTTTTTCTTTTTTTTGAATTATTAAATTTACTATATTTACAGTGAAATTTACTTAATAAAAAAAATATGAAAAAGAAATATGCTTTAATATTGATATTTTTATTTATATCAATAAATATTTATTCGCAACTACCTGAAAAACCAACACTTCCGGAAGTTATAAATTATTGCGAATATTCTACGTTGTTCCGAAAAACACCTCCAACAGGACAGACATGGTATTGGCAGGGAACAAATGCAAACGGAATAGATGAATCTAATTCTAACAATAGTTTGGTGGTCACAAACTCAGGCATTTATTATTTGCGTGCTAAAAATCAAGAGGGATGGTCTTCGTCAAGTGCAGCGGTTAATGTTAATGTAGTCTCAAAACCGACTATCCCGAATGCTCCTATTATTATTAACAATTGTGGTAATTCTTTAATTACCAAAACTGCTGCTCCAAGCGATGAAACTTATTACTTTGAATACAACTCTACTGATAAATTTATTACAGGAGATGCCAGCTTAAATAGTTTAACTCTTTACAGCGACAAAACTATCTATTTACGCGCCCGACAAAATACTGACCCTTACTGCTGGAGTGACCCATTGACAGTAAATATAAATGTCAATGAAAAACTACCGCATATAATTAGCACAAATCCTTCAAATATAACCGCTAACAGCTTTACAGCACAATGGATAGACGTACCTACTATCAATCAATATTTATTAGATGTTTCTACAAACACTGATTTTTCAAGCTATGTTGCAGGATATCAAGGACTTGATGTCGGAGATGTTACAAGTTATGTCGTAAGCGGATTAACCGATGGAACTCAATATTTCTACCGAGTTTACTCAGGAGATGCTCTCTGCCTAAGTGACGCAAACAATTCTAATATTATTTCAATAACAACCGGCGAATGTCCGGCAGAACCGGAAATTTATGTTTTTGGAAAAGAAATTTTGATAGAAGACGGAGATAACACACCCGATTTTACGGAAAATACAAAATTCGGAAATGTAGAAGTCGGCTCTAATAAATCTCATATTTTTACAATAAAAAACCGCGGCAAAGTAAATCTTATACTCGCAGGAATACCTACTATTACAGGAGCAGATGCCACTGAATTTTCTGTGAAAAATTTGTTTCCCACAACTATTCCACCGAAAGGAATAGCAACTTTTGAAGTAATATTTTCGCCTACGTATGTAAAACCTGCGCAAGCTCCCATGGAAGCAACTATTGAAATAAATTCTAACGACCCGCATGTTCCAATTTATAATTTTGATATAATGGGCTACGGAGTTGATAATAAGAACGGTCCATATATATTAGAAGGAGATTTTGAAGGAGCATGGCAAGATTATACAATGTTGCATCGCGGATTAGTTAAATCTTATACTATTGAAGCAACAGCAAACAATAATTATCAGTTTTTATTTAATAATTTTGATAATGATCACACCCCTAAATGGAATGCTGACCCCGGTTTTGAAAATAAACCTGTAAATATTTTAATGTCAAACGGTGCAAGATATAACAGCACAAATAATTGCAACGTTAATTTCTCCGCTAACAAATTTTATACATTTATTGTTGGTTTGATACAAGACAATCATAATAATCTTTCTATACTTGAATCAGACTTTGACCCCGGAAATATCACCGCAGTTACACGAACTCCAAGCGGACATGTTTATACGAATGAACCTGTAACTATAAATGTAGAACTTGACCATATTCCATACACAGGCGAAAATGTTTTCGTCAGATGGACAGACGACAACTGGGTTAGTTCTGATTTTGAACTCGTTAGCAATTTTTTGGGAATGAACGGAACAGCAACAATTCCGCCACAAGCATCTGGACAGACAATAGATTTTTATGTATTAACTACATTACTTACTGTTCCAAATAATGATATTGATTATTACTCTCTTACTATAAACAATAGCGCGGGAAATTCTAATTATCAATATGTTGTAAGAGAAATTCCATCAATAACAATGACTGATGATGGAAATATTACCGAAGTATTTGAAGATAAAGAAATTATAAAGGTTACGCTGAATGGTGGTTTATTTCCTGAGACTCCGAATATTAATCAATGGTTATTTTCTAATTTGCCAAACGGAGTTACCATAAACAATATACAATCCGGATGCCGAGCCGATGAAGCTTTTGTTACTTTACAAGGACTCGCCACTACAGACTACGATGCCGATATTCTAAACGCTACTCTTTCACTTGATGACTCTCAAATTGTCGGAGTCGGATATACGGGAGATAATATTATTGCAAACAGCGGCGTAACTTTTACCCATAAAATTGAAACCGCAACTCTCTCCGTTTCCGAATGCTTGTCGGACAATAAAATTGAAAATATTTTTATTGACCTAAATATTACTAATGATATTTTTATTGATAATAATTTTAACTTAGCTAATTTCTCCATTAACGGAGCGCCACCCGGAGTTATGCTATCGGAAGTTATTTATGTAGATAACAATACTGCACGTCTTACTTTGGATGCCAATGGAGTAACATTAGATAATGATTATAATATAAATATAACAATCAATAACAACGAACTGCATGGAAATGAAAATTTAATTACCAATGATATAACTATTTACAACTATACGGAGCCAACTTTTAACGATGTAAATTTTTGTGGAGAAGGAACAGCATTATTACTTGCACAAAACTCTACTGCCGAAGAAGTTGAATTTTCGTATGATGGTTATAATGTTTACAGTACCGATAATGTCTCCCCTTATGAATTTCAGACAACTTATTTGCCGCAAGGGGCTTCGGTAAAAGTTTTTTGTAGAATAAAATCTGCTGCAGGTTGCACTTCCGAATGGGTAGAAGCACAAGCATTTTCTAATTTAATACCGTCAAATGCCATCATCACGGATGACCAAATTTGTGGAGACGCAACATATACGTTAAATGCCATAATTGGAAACCAAGGCGAGACAGTCAACTTTTCTTTAGATGGAATAACAACTATTGCACCCGATAATTCTCCACCATATCAATATACAACAAATACAATTACCGAAGGAAATACTTTAACACTTTATGCCCAAACTATCAATAATACAACAAATTGTAAAAGTGAATGGAGTAGTGCAGATATTTATGCACAAATTAAATCTGTGAATCCTACGACTGTGAATGCCAATCACGAAAATTATTGTGAAAATTCAATAACTAATATTATTTTATCTTATACAGGAGGAACTCTTGGAGACAATGCTTCGGCTAATTGGTATTCTGATGCCGAACTTAATAATTTGATAGCAACAGGCAATAATGTTACTCTCACAGCACCAACAAGTTCTACTATTTATTATTTGATTTTTGAAGGAGCTTGCAATACTTTAACACCAACTCCGTTAAATATTACCGTAAATACGCTATCTGAACAACCAAACAATGTAACTGCTTCAGAATTAGA
>DYQJ01000172.1:3646-8834 GCA_020719345.1 Draconibacterium orientale
ATGTTAGATTTGAAGGAGAATGTAATACTACCGAAGCGATAGAGGTTGAGGTTACCGTAAATACGCTATCTGAACAACCAAACAATGTAACTGCTTCAGAATTAGAATTTTGCGAAGGAGAAATTTATGAGATAACGTTAAGTTACCAAAATGGAACGCTCGGAACAGACGCTGTTGCAAAGTGGTATGACGATGAATTATTAACAAATCAAATAGGTACAGGAAATAATCTAAAAATTCCCGCACCAAGCACTACGACTACTTATTATTTAAGATTTGAAGGAAAATGTAATACAACAACTGAAATACCGGTAACAGTAAAAGTGAACAATTTATCAATAGCTCCAACTACTGCAAATTTATTGATAGATAATTTTTGTATTGGAGAATATCAAAACATAACTCTAAGCTACCAAGGCGGAACGATTGGAACTGATGCCATTGCAAAGTGGTATGACAATGCATCATTGACAACTCCTATAGGTACAGGAAACGATGTAGTAATTCCAGCACCAAGCACTACAACTACTTATTATGTTAGATTTGAAGGAGAATGTAATACTACCGAAGCGATAGAGGTTGAGGTTACTGTAAAAACTATTTCTGAACCACCTACCAATGTAACCGCTTCTCATTTAAGCTATTGTCAAGGTGAAGTCTCGTTAATAACTTTAATATACGAAGGAGGAACTCTCGGAACAGGAGCAATTGCATACTGGTACAATGAAAATAATGTATTTTTGGGACAAAATAACAACTTAAAAATTAATGCCCCAACAACTACTGCTACTTATTATGTAATGTTTGAAGGAAATTGTAATACAACAAGTAAAATACCGCTAACTATAACTGTTAATAATGAATCGATAGCACCAACGACTGCAAATGTTGATATAAATAATTTTTGTTATACGGAAGGTTCAAACATAACTTTAAGCTACTCTGGAGGAACGCTTCAAATAAATGACACAGCAAAATGGTATTCCAATGCTGAATTAACCGATTTTATAGGAAAAGGAAACAATATAATAATTCCCGCACCAGAGACGACAACTACTTATTATGTAAGATTTGAAGGAATTTGCAATATAACACAAGCGGTATCAATTCCGGTGACCGTAAATACTTCATCGCAACCTCCTACAAGTGTAACTGCTTCGCATTCAGGGTATTGTCAAGGACATATAGACAAAATAACTTTAAACTATACAGGAGGAACATTCGGAACAAATGCAACCGCAAATTGGTATGACGATGAAACATTGATTAATTCGCTGGGAACAGAAGAAATTTTAGAAATTAACGCCCCGACCGAAACTACTACTTACTATTTACAATTTAAGGGAGAATGCAATACAATTACCGAGACCGTTAAGATAGAAGTAGGAGCGCCTTCAGAAATTGAAATATGCAATGATACAACTATTTACAAGACAAGCTTCGCAAATTTATGGGTAACACAAGACAATAATTTTCAATATGAATGGACTCCGTTTGAAACTCTAAACAACGCTAATATTTTTAATCCAACAGCAACACCATTACAAACAACTACGTATACCGTTATAGTCAAAAACCATTTTGGCTGCGAGACCACTGAAAATGTTACCGTTCAAGTATTAGATTTTGAAATTATTATCAATACCGGCTTTACCCCGAACGAAGACGGTCATAATGATACTTGGATAATTAAAGATATTGAACATTTCCCCGATAATCATGTGCAAATTTATAATCGCCAAGGAGTTCTTGTCTTTGAAACTGACGCTTACAAAAACCAGTGGAAAGGAACATACTTAAATACCGACAAAGAATTGCCCGTAGGAGTATATTATTTTCTACTCGACTTGAATGATGGAATAACGCCTACTCAAAAAGGGTCGGTTACTATAATAAGATAATTTATAAAAACATTAAAAAAGGCTTATATGTTCTTATATTCCTTATATGGTTCAAAAAATTAAAAACATTTTTTAAAAAACAAAATAAAATGAAAAAGATTAATATATTGATAATTATACTTTTGGCAAGCAATTATTTCTTGACGGCGCAACAAACTCCACAATTTTCGCAACGAATGATGGACATGCTCGTATATAATCCTGCTGTTGTAGGAACTAAACCTTTGCAGGAGATTAAACTGCACAGCAGAGTCCAATGGATAGGATTCGCAGATGCACCACGAACTCACTTAATTAGTTACAACACTCCTTTTTTTAAAAACTCAGGAATAGGCGGATATATCATGAGCGACAACACAGGAGTAATGAAACGAAACGGAGCAAACATCTCGTATGCGTATCACATTGGTTTTGAAAATGTTGTGCTTTCAATGGGAATTGGAACGTATCTCTCACAGTTTGGATTTAATACTCAAAAATTAGTATTAGACGACAAAAATGACCCGATTATTCAACAAAAAGTAAAATCACAAATCACACCCGATGCAACATTTGGAATATTTTTGCATAACAGCAGATTCTTCTTCGGCGGCTCGCTTACGCATTTATTAAAAGCCAAGTTAAAAACTGTTAATACTGCAATTCCGGCTACTCAACAATTTTGCATAACAGCCGGACTAAATATCAGCACAAATCCTAAATGGAGCTTATTGCCTTCAGTGGTGACTACTTTGGCTAAAAACTATCCATATCAAGCCGAAATAAATTTCCGTGCCGAATACATGGGAAATTATCTCGCCGGAGCATCATACCGAACAAAAGACGCACTCGTCGTGATGGCTGGACTTAGATTAGCCAAAAATATATTTTTAACTTATTCTTTTGACATACTCTACTCGCGTCTGCAAAATTTTAATACCGGCAGTCACGAAGTAGTTATTTATTATGAAATACCTATTCTGAGACCGCCAATGTTCAATTTGAAAAGCGACGAACTTGATTTTGTCCCTCACTGGTATTAGTATAAACAGTAACTTTGCCAAAGTTTTAATTACGAAACAATTACGTATAATTTTAAAAATTTTAATTTATGAACACATACAAGAAAACATTTGCAATATTATTAGCTTTTTTATTGTTATCTATAAACGGATTTGCACAATCGCTTCCACAACAAATAACTGAAAACATTACAAAAAAAGTAACTAAATTTATAAAAAAGGGAGATTACTGTTATAATCAAATGGAATTAACACAAGCTTTGCATTATTATCACTCGGCATTAAAATATATGCCCGAAGATGCACTGCTGAACTATAAAATAGGAATTAGCTATTTATTCAATCAAATGCCCGACTCGGCGTACTTTTTTGTAAACAAATCTTTTACTTTAAATAAAAACGTCTCCCAAGAAATACACTTCTTCTTGGGACGTTGCAATCAACTGCTCGGTTATTACGACAAAGCAATAACCGAATATAAAATTCATCTAAAAACATTGAATGACAACGAACTGTATCTTAGAAAAGGAACACTAAAATATATAGCACAATGTGAAAAGGCAATGAATTTTGATTTGATTGACTCTAATATAACGATAAATAATATTGGACAACAAATAAACACCGAATATCCGGAGTATTCTCCTATAATTACTAATGATGGCAAGATGCTGATTTTCACTACTCGCCGCCCAAAAACTTTTAACCAAGTAAACAGAGATAACAGCGACTACGGTTTTGCCGAAGAAATTTTTTTCGCCACATTTCAAAATAATACATGGTCTGACGCAAAAAAGATAGAAAGCCGTTTCAATACTCAATACAATAATGCCTCTGCCGGTATCTCTGCCGATGGAAAAATGCTTTTTGTTTATAATAACAAACGTAAAGGAAATGTATATTATTCGGAATGGAACGACACTACTTGGGGAAAAATAAAATCGTTTAGCAGAAAAATTAACTCCAGAAACCACGAATCAGCAGTCGCTACAAATAAAAATGCAGATACTTTATATTTTATCAGCGACCGTAAAAAAGACAATATAGGAGGAAATGATATTTATTTCTCTGTGAAAAACGCCAAAAATAAGTGGACTAAACCTATAAATGCCGGAAATATATTGAACACACCCGAAGACGAAGAAGCCATTTTTATTACTCAAGACGGTAATAATATGTATTTTAGCTCAAAAGGACACGAAAGTTTTGGCGGATACGACATCTTTAAAACCGTCAAAGACAATAACGGCAAGTGGACTAAACCACAAAACATCGGCATGCCTATTAATACTGCCGAAGATGACATCTTTTTTTCTATCTACGACACTACCGCATATTATTCTACTGTCAAAAACGGCGCAAAAAGAAATTTTGACATTTTTAAAGTCACATTTCATAAACAACCGCAAATTATTGTAGAAACTACAGAAATTCCAACAGATACTATTGTAATTGAAATTACAGAAGTTACCGAAGTAGTGGAAGAACCGGTAGAAATTATTGACATCCCGACAAAAGTAGAACCTCAAATTCCTGATAAATACAAAGATTTCCCTTTGTTTGGAAGTATTTATTTTGATTTTGATATCTCTAATGTAAAAAATCAGGGATTTGAGATGATGGATTTGATAGCCGAATATTTATCAGACAATCCTGCCGCCAAAATATCTTTAAGTGGACACACTGACAGCGATGGAACGGTCGAGTATAATCAAATTCTCTCCGAAAAACGCGCAAAGGCAGCACTTGATTACTTGATTATGAAAGGAATAGACAAAAACAGAATCCAATCTTCTGGCTTCTCCGAAAACAAACCGATAGACACTAACCAAACAGCCGAAGGACGTGCCAACAATAGAAGAGTAGATTTTGAAATTAAGTAGATACACGCCACGGCGTGTATAGAATAGTTATCCTGCCAGCATTTTTTTTCACGCTGGCAGGTGGAATTTTAAGATTTGACAACTTTTTAAAAGTTGTCAAATCTAAAAAAAATAAAATTTCTATATTAAACCACAAAGGAATGAGAGGAATGAAAGTTTTTCCTTTTCCCTTTCATTCCTCTCATTCCTTTGTGGTAAAAAAATATCATGAGTGGTTACAATTTGCCAATTTTTCAAAGAGTTGTACAATCTATGTTTTTAATAATATCTTTTTTTGAAAATCAAATTTATTATCTACGTCTAATTTGAAATATATATTTTGTATGTGTGTATTTACAGTGTTAATATTTTGATAACGTAAAAAAATGGTGACTAAACACGCTATTTATTTTATTTTCAAGTA
>DYQJ01000173.1 GCA_020719345.1 Draconibacterium orientale
GCGTGTTTAGTCACCATTATTTTACGCTATCAATTAATTATCACGCAAAGACGCAGAGACGCAAAGCAAACAATATAATTTTTATTATTCTTTAGAAGCAGCAATTTTTTTAACAAAATCTTTAGAGATGCTTGTTCGCGGAATTTTAAAATCAAACCATTCTTGTAAATTGTAGTTTATACATATCTTGTGCATGTAATTGTATATGGCTTTTTTCAATCCAAATTCGTATCTTGCATGTTGTGAGCCATTTGACTCTGTATATTTGCATTCGTTCTCGGCGAAAGTCTTATTTTTGGAAAATAATCTTTTTACGCCAAATTTGTCAGGGTCATTTCCTGTTTCACTATGAACGGTCATTGCGAATTGATGCCAATAAGCACTGTTAATGAGGTTGTTATCAAACATTTGTCTAACTATTTCTAAGGCATCTATAGTTTCTTGCTCGGTTTGAGTAGGGAATCCATACATTAAATAAGCATGCACGAGGATGCTGTTTTTTCGCATAGCCAGGGTAGATTTTATTATATCTTTCAATGTAACACCTTTGTTAATAAGTTTTAATAATCTATCCGAGGCAACTTCTATTCCTCCGGAGAGAGCAATGCATCCCGATTTTTTCAATAGTTTACATAGTTCATTATCAAAGTGTTGTTCAAAACGTATATTTGTCCACCAGCTGATTATTAAGTTTCGTTGTATCAATTCGGAGGCGAGGTCTTTTAAGAGTTTAGGAGGAGCGGCTTCGTCAGTGAAATGAAAACCGTTTTGTTTAGTTTGTAATATAATATTTTCTATTCGGTTGCAAAGCAGTTTAGCGTTAGCCGATTCATATCTTTTTATGTAGTCAAGGGTTGTGTCACAAAAGGTGCATTTGTGCCAATAACAACCATGTGCGAGCGTCATTTTGTTCCATTTTCCATCAGTCCACAAACGGTGCATCTGATTTGTGGAGTCTATTGTATTGATATAAATATCTAAATTTATGCCTTCGTAACTCGGAGCCGACAATTCGGAATGCTTAACATCTTTAAAATCAGGGGAGTTAGCAAAACAAATATTATTTTGTTCAAGATAGAAAGTTCGTATCAATGTATTTTTATCGGTTTTATTAATTATATGATTCATTATGTTTAAAAGTGGAATTTCGCCGTCATCTAAGCAAACAAAGTCGGTATAATTAAATATTTTTGTTTCTGTTAGATTTCTTAATTCGGTGTTGATGAATCCGCCGCCGACGACAATTTTTATGTCTTTAAAATGTTGTTTAATATATTTCGCGGCTGCCAGAGTAGTAAAAAAGTTACCTGGAAAAGGCACAGAAAAACCTATTACCTTAGGTTGTGTTTGTTGTATTTTTTGTTTTAAAATGTCATTCATTATTTTAGTGACAAAAGTTTCGTGTAGTAGCGAATTTTCTAAAGTTGAAAAGTCGGCTATTTTTTCGCAAAGTCCTTGAGCATAACGAACGAAATTATAATTAGCATCAATATTTTCATTTATCATCAGTCCGATGTCTTCTATAAAGCAAGTAGCCAGATATTTAGCTCGGTCTAAAATACCTTGACTTCCAAAATAGAGATTCACATCTATATTTTTATGAAAAAGTGGTTTCGGTAAGATATTATTAATCAGAATATAAGCATAAGTTTGATTTTGTCCTTGCAAAAAACTTATCACAGTGTCAATATATTTTAAATATTCTTTTTTATTTTGGAGAAATAATAAAGTTTGTTGTGATATTTTTTTCTTCTTAGATTCAATATTTTCTTCTATGATGTTAAATATTTGTAATAAAGAATTTTGAGAAAATAGTTGTAAAAAAGTTTCTATACTTAGGTCTAATTGTGAGACATTGAAGCTGTGCTGTTTCAAAAATGCAGACAAATTGCATATAGAAGGGTAGCAGGTATTTAGTTGAGTAAATGGACTTATTATCAGTAATATATCTGTTGGCATATAGAAGAAGATATTTTGTTAAGCACCTATAAAAATTTTTTATAAGTGCTTATATTTTAGATTAATGATTAAACTTGAGTATTTTTATATATGTATAGCTTCCTGATATGCGGCGGCGGCGGCTTCCATAATTGCTTCTGCCATTGTCGGATGCGGATGAATAGATTTGATTATTTCTTGCGCGGTAGTTTCAAGTGTTTTAGCTACAACGAGTTCGGCTATCATTTCTGTTACGTTCAGACCTATCAAATGTGCGCCTAATAGTTCACCGTTTTGAGCATTGAAAATAAGTTTGACAAAACCATCACGATTGCCGGCGGCAGTAGCTTTGCCTGATGCAGTGAAAGGAAATTTACCTATCTTCAGTTCGTATCCTAATTCGGTGGCTTTCTTTTCGGTCAAGCCAACAGAAGCAACCTCTGGAGTAGTATAAATTGCTCCGGGAATGTTGTTATAATTAACTTTTTGAGTGTGATGTCCGGCAATATTTTCTACACAGCAAATTGCTTCTGCTGATGCAACATGTGCGAGTGCGGGTCCGTGGACAATGTCTCCGATGGCATATACACCTTTTATATTAGTGTTGTAATATTCATCTACTTTTATTTTGCCGTTTTCTACAATAATACCAAGTTCTTCTAAACCAATGTTTTCTATATTTGGAGTTATACCTACTGCCGACAAAACTATATCTGCTTTATGTTGTTCTTCGCCTTTTTTAGTTTTGATAGTAACTAAGCATTGTCCCTCTATTATATCTACTTTTTCTACTGAAGCACTTGTCATAATTTCTATCTTGTTCTTTTTCAGTGAACGGGCAAGCTGTTTAGAGACTTCTTCGTCTTCGGTTGGAACGATATTGGGGAGAAATTCTACTATCAAAACTTTTGTTCCCATCGCATTGTAGAAATAAGCGAGTTCAGTGCCTATAGCACCCGAACCGACAACTATCATGCTTTGTGGTAGTTTTGGCAATGTAAGAGCTTGGCGATATCCAATAATATATTGTCCGTCTTGTTGTAAATTAGGGAGTTGTTTGGAACGTGCTCCGGTAGCCAAAATAATATGTTTAGCGGTTATCTCTTGGAGATTATTTTCTGCATCTGCGACTTGTACCGAAGAATTGCTGACAAGTTTGGCAGTTCCTTGTATTATTTGTATATTATTTTTTTTGAACAAAAATTGTATTCCTTTGCTCATTTGTTCGGCAACGTTTCGGCTTCGTTGTATTATTTTTTCAAAATCTGCCTCTGCTCCGTTAACGGTAATTCCATATTCGTTTGCATGTGCAATATATTCCCATACTTGTGCGCTTTTGAGTAGCGATTTTGTAGGTATGCATCCCCAATTTAAGCAAATACCTCCTATTTCGGCACGTTCTACTACTGCAACTTTAAATCCGAGTTGCGAGGCACGTATAGCGGCGACATAACCTCCTGGGCCGCTTCCTATGACAACAATATCAAAATTCATAAGTTTATATATATAAATTAGTTAATTATTTTTCATGTAATCCGCATTCTTTTTTAGAATTGTTTTCCCACCACCATCTTCCTGCTCGCAGGTCTTCGCCTGGCAAAATGGCTCGTGTGCAAGGTTCACATCCGATACTGATGAATGCTTTGTCATGTAAGCTGTTATATGGAACATTCTTTTTTCGTATATAGTCTAAGACATCGTCCATGTTCCAGTTTATTAATGGGTTGAATTTGAGAATGTTAAAATTTTCATCGTATTCCAAAAGATTGACATTTTGTCGGGCTTGAGATTGCGAGTTTCTTAATCCGGTTACCCAGCATTTAGTAGAGGCGAGAGCGCGTTTTAAGGGTTCAACTTTTCGTATATTACAACATTCTTTGCGATTTTCTATGGAGAGATAGAAGCTAAAGGCGCCTTTTTCGGTCATCATCTTTTCTACTTTTGCTGTGTCGGGAAAATAGACGTCTATATTTTTTTTATATCGGTCTATAGTCTTGTTCATTGTTTTATAAGTTTCTGCAAACATTCTGCCGGTGTCAAGGGTAAAGACTTTTATATCAAAGTTATGCGAAAATATCATATCTGTAATTATCTGGTCTTCGTATCCGAAGCTGGTGGAAAAAGATATATTTCCGGCAAATTTCTCGGTTAGATATCCGAGTTGCGAGATGGGACTTTTTCCTTCTATCTTATCAATAATATCATTAATTAAAGTGTTCATTTATTTAGATTTATATGTTAATATCAATATGTTTCAATTGTCCAATCTATTTCGTTAATGAATTTAGATTTTACCGTTACCGCAGTCTTGTAATAAAACACTTTTTCGGGAAGCTGTTTGAACAAATAATTTCCGGTATCCCATTTAAGATTTAGATTTTTATCATAAATAATTTTAATTATCAAGTTTTGCGGCTCTATGTTATCTATTTTTATTGTTTTGTCGGCGGTTTCAAAAAACTCGTATAACATGTTGGACTCTTTACTGTCCCAGATTTGTATAATTGCTTGACCTTCTGGGAGTTTATCTATTATTATATCAGTGGTGTCCGTATTTAATTCGTCATATTGTTGAGTATTATAATACATTGCGCCAATATTTTTAAGATTTAAGCTCAGCGAACCATACGAATCTTTGGTGTTTATCGTAAATTCATATTTAAGTGTGTCGTTATATCTGTTGAAATTATCTGTGAAAGCCATAGAATCAATATTTAGAAGATATTTTTTATCAGCTTTTTGATTGAAAGCGAGATAAAATTTATTGAACTCTGCGGTGTCTTTTGTTAATAAATAGTCTTGTTTGATTTTTATTTTCACATTATTTTCCGTCTTTTTTGTTTCTTGCGTTTTTATATTTGCCAAAATAAAAGTATCTTTGAGCAGGAGAATACTGTCATTTGGTAGAATATCTTGGTATTCTGCTACAAAGGTAAAATCTTTCATCTTATTTATTTCGCTACTTAGAATAGTATATTCTATAATTCGTGTATCTTTCGTAAAATCAGTGCTGTACCAGTTCAATATACCGTAATTTATAGCGGTTATTTTAGGCGAAGTTTCTAAATTATTATTAAAAAGCAAATAAAAGTTGTTCTTTTTGGTCTTGTAAATGCTGATGATTTTTTGTTTTTCCCTCTTAAAAACAAAGCTTGTCGTATCGGTAAAAGATATATTTTTGTCTTCAAAATCGGTATAATCAGAAGCTTTAAAATCTATAATTAATGTATCTATATTTGCTATATTTTTATCGGTGATGTCTATATTTAAAACATTGTTATTTATTTTTAAATCGTACCAATCAGGAGTTTTGACATCGTTTAATAAGTTCAGCCGAATATCCGCATTTATATTTTTGGCAAAAACAATTTGTAATTTGTTATTAGTATCACGTTTTTTACTTACTATTTTTTGTGGTAAGATTTCCAGATTATAAAAAATTTTAAAAATTTGATATTGTGCAAAGAAATAATTATTATCATAGGTTAAAAAGAATTTTAAATTTTTAGTATTATAAATTTCTTGATTACTTATGTTTATGGTTATGCTATCTTTTGTTTTGTTAAAAATAATTTTATAATCAGTAGAGTCTGCCTCCGGAAAGTCGTAGAAATTTATTACCGGGGTTTTTACTAATGGTCTTGCAAAGGTAAATAACAATAAATTAGGCAGTTGTCGTTCTGACAGTATTATTTTTTGAGTTAAATCGGTTTCAACAACAGTATCTTGTAGCATAAAAATTTCTATCTTAGCGGTGTCAATTTTATTTATCGGCACTTGCGTAAAAATTTCTATTGGCTTAAAAAGGTCGTAAGTAGTCTTTAAATTAGTAGATATTTTGGTATAAATAGTATCTTTGTCAAGTTTTTTTGCTATACATTCAACTGTATCGTTATCAATAAAAAAATTGTCTAACGAGTCAAGTTGCGAAAACAGTATTTCAAATTTTAAAGTGTCATTTTTTATGAAATTAGAGTCTGTTATCCATAGGACAATAGAGTCCTTGTTTTTGAATTTTTGTAATAAATATTTATCTGCGGCGAAATTTATCGGCTTGATAATAAAATTACTATCCAATTCTCTGTTAAATTTCAATGCACACATCTCACGTCTGTTGCGTTGCGTGGCGTTGACAAATTGTTTCTGTCTGTTTTCGGAGAAGACAAACAATTTCAAATTATTAGGTAAATATTCTACTACTCTTCTTAGTGAGGTGCTGTCTCGTTGTGTGCTGTCAATAATATTTTCTTTGGTTTCATCATAAACATAGTCATAAATTTTTATCGTATCTGTAAATTCTTTTATTTTTAAATCGGCATTGATATTAGTATCTAAGAAGCAGATGTTTTCGTTCGGTAAATCATATAATAAGTTGTTATTCATATCAATAAGTCCGAATAACTTATAATTTCCGGGTTTAATATTTTTGATATTAAAATATCCGGCGCTATCGGTTCGTGCCACGAAATAAGGGGTTTGTAGATACGGCACAGAGTCAGATATATTTTTATATAACATTACAAATACATCTTTATATTTCTCCATCTTAAATGCGTCATAAACATATCCGGCTATTTCAAAGCTATCTACTATTGCATGCGTAGAAAAAACGAGCTGCAAATCTTCAAGTTGATTTCCTTCGTTGTAGTCTTTAATGGAATTGTAAAAATATAGCGTATAAGTCGTCGAGTCTTTTAGCGGTTCTTTGAGTTTAATAATCAATGATTTCCCTTTGAGTCTAAAGTCCGGCAGAGTCAAAAACGGAGGCGAGGAGAAAAATTTAGTATTAATTTCGTTCAATTGTACATACTCATCAAACTTAATATACAATATTTTATCTGTAAATCCGGTGTCTCTGTTGAGAGGTCTGGATTTCAATATCTTAGGCGCCTCCTCATCTTGTGGTCCTCCTGTAGGCGCGCTTATCTGCGCGCAAAAGCTAAGTAAAAAAGATATAATAATTATTGCTGACCGGTATATTTTTTTGTTTATCATCAATAGAAAATATTTTATAGTTCATTTTGTTGCCACGAAATTCACGAAAAGCCACGAAAATTCATGAAAAGCCATGAAAAGCCACGAAAATTCATGAAAAGCCATGAAAAGCCACGAAAATACACGAAAATTCATGAAATTTCACGAAAATTTTTATACTTCGTATCCAAAAGATTTTAATTTTTTCTCGTTATCTCTCCAGTTAGCGTTCACTTTTACAAAGAGTTCTAAGAAGCATTTTTTTCCAAAAAAAGCTTCTATATCTTGTCTTGCCTGAATACCTACATTTTTAATAGCCGAACCTTGATTTCCGATGATAATATTTTTTTGGGAGTCTTTTATTACATAAATAATAGCACGTATGCTGAGTAATTTTTCGGTGTCTTTAAATTCTTCTACGTTGATTTCTACGGAGTAAGGTATTTCTTTTTGATAATTTAACAATATTTTTTCTCTAATAATTTCTTGGACAAAAAAGCGTTCGGTTTTGTCGGTCAGCTGTTCTTTATCAAAGAAAGGTGGCGAATCAGGTAATAGTTCAATGATTCGTTTTAAAATAGGTTGCACATTAAACTTGTGTAATCCGGAGAGGGGCAATATTTCGGCTTGCGGTAAAATATTGTGCCATTGTTCTACGAGAATTTCTACTTTTTCTTGCGTTGTTAAATCTATCTTATTTATAAGTAAGATAATCGGGGCATTAGAATTTTTAACTTTTTCAATAAACTCGGCATTTTTATCTTTTGTCTCAAAAATATCTGTAACATACAAAATTATGTCGGCATCCTCTACCGCTGCATGTGTGTAGTGCATCATGGATTCTTGCAATTTATAGTTTGGCTTTATAACTCCCGGCGTATCCGAATATACTATTTGAAAATCCTCGCCATTCACTATTCCCATGATACGATGCCGCGTGGTCTGCGATTTAGAAGTTATTATAGATATGCGTTCTCCTACTAATACGTTCATTATCGTAGATTTACCTACATTGGGGTTACCTAATATGTTTACAAATCCTGCTTTATGTGTTGTCATTATATTTCTTTTTTTTAAATTGTCGTGCAAAGATATAGTTTATATTGAGATTTTTTGTTAAAAAATAATATTTTTTTTTAATATTATTATAAAATAAAAAAAATATATACCTTTGCACAAATAAGTAATAAAATACTATCTATTATGAGCATTTTGCTAAAAATACATCCTGCAACCCCTTCGGCTATGCAAATACAAAAGGCGGTCAAAGTACTTCGCGAAGGAGGAGTAATTATTTATCCTACGGACTCCGTTTACGGAATTGGATGTGATATAAACAATAAAAAAGCCGTAGAACGTGTGGCACAATTAAAAGGCATAAAAGTAGAAAAAGCTAATTTCTCGTTCATTTGCTACGACCTAAGTGATTTATCTGTGTATTGCAAACACATAGAGACAAGTCTATTTAAACTGATGAAGAAAAATCTGCCCGGTCCGTTCACTTTTATTTTGAAAGCCAGCAATTATGTGCCGCGACTGTTTGAAAATTGCAGAAAAGCAATAGGAATACGAGTCCCAAATAATAATATTGTAAGAGAAATAGTTAAAGAGCTTGGAAATCCTATAATCACAACGTCACTAAAAGATGTTGACGACATACAAGAATATCTTACCGACCCTGAACTTATCTGGGAACGTTACAAAGACTCCGTAGACCTAATCATCGACGGCGGATACGGAAATATTGAGGCATCAACGGTCATCGACTGCACAGGCATGGAAATTGAAATTGTACGACAAGGAATAGGAATATTGATAGATTAAATTGTCGTTTTAACCTCAATAATTCATAAAATATGCTAACTTATTGATAGCGTAAAATAATGGTGACTAAACACGCTATTTATTTTATTTTCAAG
>DYQJ01000174.1 GCA_020719345.1 Draconibacterium orientale
TTCAATTATTGGAAGCCGGTATTTTTTTGTCTAAAATTTTGACAGCACTAAAAATGAATATCACTAAAAATTTGGAAGTTCAAAACGAGAATTGCTGCATTTTATCTAACATCGGAAATTCACGGTGATTGTAGAACAACATAATTTGTTGTTCTTGCCTATGTACCTGAATTTTTATTGTTAGATGCATTATTTCATCTTAGTTGTATTATATAAAAAATTACTCTGCAAACTTAAACAAAAAAAAATTAAGCACCAAACATTTTTATACTTTTTTTCAAAATATTTTTCATTAAGGAAAAGTCGTTTTGGTAGTCCTAAGCAAGTAATGATAATGTGAGTCCATGATAAAAAAAACTCCTTCGGAGTTGGGAGGATTTTTATATTTGTCCACCGATTTTATCGGAGGTTATTAATGTGTAACTCCTTTCGGAGTTGGGAACATGACTTCATTTGTCCACCAATTTTATCGGAGGTTATTAATGTGTAACTCCTTTCGGAGTTAAAAAGATACAACTAATTTAGCATTAGTTTTTGAGGAATACAAAAAATATTAGTGTCCTAAAGTTTTCGTTATTGTTTTGCGAAAAATATAAGGACACTAACAGAATTATAATAATTTGCTTGCCAAATCGGCTAAATAGCTTCGTTCACCTTTGAAAAGATTGATATGCGCGAACACATCTTGTCCTTTCATTTTGTCAGTTAGATACGAGAGTCCATTTGATTGGGTGTCAAGATATGGGGAGTCAATTTGTTCTATGTCTCCGGTAAAGACCATTTTAGTTCCTTCTCCGGCTCTTGTAATGATGGTTTTTATTTCATGCGGGGTTAAATTTTGCGCTTCGTCAACAATAAAAAAGACATTAGCAAGACTTCGTCCTCGTATGTATGCGAGAGGAGTTATCAAGAGTTTTTCTTCTTTCAACATTTCGTCAATTCTTACGGTATCTTTGCTGCTTAGTCCGGCAGTTTGTTTTATGACACTAAGGTTATCAAATAGCGGTTGCATGTAAGGACCAATTTTTTCTTTAGCATCTCCGGGTAAAAATCCTATGTCTTTATTAGCCAGAGCAATAATAGGTCTTGCCAGATATATTTGAGAATAATCTTTTCGTTGCTCCAGTGCGGAGGCAAGTGCCATGAGGGTTTTTCCTGTTCCGGCTTTACCTGTAATTGATACCAGACTAATTTCCGGTCTCATGAGGGCGTCAATGGTAAATATTTGCTCGGCATTTCGTGGTTTGATATTGTAAGCACGTCTTTTTGTTATTTTTACTACCGCTTTTGTAGTTGCTTCGTAATGTGCTAATACACTGTTGTTATCACTTTTTAGTATGAAGTAGTCGTTCACTTCGGGTTTCACATTAAATTTGCATTGTTCAATAGAGATTTTTTCTTCGTTATGTAAAAGCGCGATAATTTCGTCAGAGAAGTTATCATAAGTAACGATATCTTTGTATAAAGCATCTACGTCAGTAACTTTACCGGTTTTATAATCTTGCGCTTCTATACCGAGTGCCTTTGCCTTCATTCTAAGATTAATATCTTGCGAGACGAGTATTACTTTTTTGTCCGGATATTTTAACATCATTTGCTCTGCTACTGAGAGAATTTTGTGGTCGTTATTTTTTTCGGAGAAGGCATCACTTAGCTTATTAGAAAATTCTTTTATTGTTTCAATAAATAGTAATCCTCTTGATTTTCCGAGTTCTAAACCTTGTATGAAAAGATTTTCGCCGGCTATTTTATCTAATTCTCGCATAAATTCGCGGGCATGAAAATTGATTAAGTCGTTCCCCTTCTTAAATTTATCTAATTCTTCTAAAACTACTATTGGAATGACAATATCATTTTCTTCGAAGTTGAAAATAGACCTAAAATCGTGCAAGATAACATTAGTATCCAGCACGAATACTTTTTTTGAACTAATTTCGGTCATAAAATTTTGGTATATATAATGAAATTCTGAACTTTTTGCAATAAAATTTTACTTGCCAAAATTTATTTTTGGCAAGTAAAAAAAGTATTAAGCATTTTGAGAGGAGGCAGTTTGTATTTCGCTACGTATATTTACTAAGTCGCGGTCGAACATGTAGAGTTTCGAGAGGTCGTCTCCGAGTAAATTAAGACGGTCGAGGATTGTCTTCGCAGTTGATTCTTCTTCTATTTGTTCGTTTACGTACCATTGCAAAAAGTTGGCGGTAGTAAATTCTCGCTGGTCATAGCAAATCCCTACTAAATCATTTATTGATTGAGAGATATATTTTTCGTGAGTTAAAACTTCGGCAAATACTTCTTTTAGCGAGTTAAAATTTGTAGGTGGCTGTTTCAATTCAGAAACAATAGCATGTCCATCTCGCGAATTAACATATTTAAAAAGTTTCAACATGTGGATTCTCTCTTCTTCGGCTTGTTGATATAAAAAAGCTGCCGAGCCGGGAAAACCATGTGTGTCTGCCCATGAAGCCATAGATAAATATAAATTAGAAGAATATGCTTCTAACTTAATTTGTTCATTTAATGCTTTTTGTACGTTTTCTTTTAACATAATTATTAAATTAAAGTTATATATTAATGAACTTCACTTCCATTTTCTATTTGTGAGCTCGGGGTCATCAGCATCAGTTTACCTTCGCTGTTCTCTGCCATCAGTATCATTCCTTGCGACTCTATATTTTTTATTTTTCTTGGCTCCAAGTTTACAAGTACCATAACTTGTTTACCTATCATTTCTTCTGCTTTATAATGCTCTGCTATTCCGGATACGATAGTTCGTTTATCTATTCCGGTATCTACTTTTAGTTTGAGCAATTTTGTAGTTTTCGCCACTTTTTCTGCTTCAATAACAGTGCCTATTCGTATGTCCATTTTTTGAAATTCCTCAAAATTGACATTTGTTTTTTGCGGGACGATTTTTGTTTGAAGTTGAATATTTTGTTGCTTAGATTTTTCAAGTTTTTCCATTTGTTGCAAAATTTGGGCATCTTCTATTTTTTCAAATAAAAGCGAGGAAGGATTCATAATATGTCCGGGTGTAGCAAGTCCTCCTGTTCCAATTTTATCCCATTCTATTGCATTTATATTTAAGAAATGACGAATTTTTTTTGTGGTGAACGGTAAAAACGGCTCAAAAAGTATAGAGATGTTAAAAATTATCTCTAATGAGATATTTAGAATGGTCTTAACTCGTTGCACATCTGTTTTATAGACTATCCACGGCTCGGTCTCGGCAAGATATTTATTACCCAGACGTGCTAAGTTCATCGCAGCATTAAGTCCTTCACGAAACCGATATGCTTCCAGACTAATTTCGGTATCTTCTTTAATAGTCTTTATTTGTGACAATACATGACGGTCATTATCGGTTAATGTAGTAATTTCCGGTATCTGTCCATTAAAATATTTTTCGGTCAGCACTAATGTTCGGTTGATAAAATTTCCCAGGTCTGCGACAAGCTCCTTATTATTACGGTTTTGAAAATCTGCCCAAGTAAAATTATTGTCTTTTGTTTCGGGGGCGTTTGCGATGAGAACATATCTAAGGACGTCTTCTTTTCCTTTGAAGTCTTGCAAATATTCATGTAACCAGACTGCCCAATTTCGCGAGGTGGAGATTTTGTCGTTTTCCAGATTCAAGAACTCGTTAGCGGGAACATTTTCGGGCAAAATAAATGACCCTTCTGCTTTTAATATTACCGGAAATATTATGCAATGAAATACAATATTATCTTTACCAATGAAGTGAACGAGTTTGGTGTCTTCGGATTTCCAATATTTTTCCCATTCGGGTGTGAGTTCCTTTGTCGCTGATATATAACCTATTGGGGCATCAAACCAGACATATAGCACTTTTCCGTCTGCTCCTTCTATCGGGACAGGCACTCCCCAGTCTAGGTCACGCGTAACTGCTCGTGGTTGTAAACCGAGGTCAAGCCACGATTTGCAAGCACCATATACATTTGGTTTCCATTCTTTGTGTCCTTCTAATATCCACTCTCTCAAAAAAGTTTCGTATTGATTAAGCGGAAGATACCAATGTTTAGTCTCTTTCAGAATAGGTTTGTCTCCGCTGACTACAGATTTAGGATTAATTAAATCTATCGGATTCAAAGAAGTTCCACATTTTTCGCATTGGTCACCATAGGCATGCTCGTTGTTGCAATGCGGACAAGTTCCGGTAATATATCTGTCTGCTAAGAATTGATTTGCAGTTTTATCAAAAAATTGTTCGGTCTGATTTTCAATAAATCCATTTTTCTCATAAATAGTTTTAAAGATTTCTGACGCCATTTGATAATGAACTTTATTAGAAGTTCGGGAATAAATATCAAAAGAGATACCGAGTTCTTGAAACGCTTTTTTATTAAGTTCGTGATATTCATCTACTACTTGTTGCGGTGTTCGGTTTTCTTTTTTTGCTTTGAGCGTAATAGGGACTCCATGCTCGTCAGAGCCGCAGACCCAGAGGACATCTCTTTTTCTGAGTCTTAAATATCGGACGTAAATATCTGAGGGGATATAAACTCCGGCAAGATGTCCTATATGAATAGGACCATTGGCGTATGGGAGCGCCGAGGTGACCATATATCTGTTATATTCTTTCATTTTTAAATATTTAATTATAAAACATTAAATTTTTTCTTTTTTTATTCGTTTGTAAACAAGATGGAAAATCAAAAATCCCCAGAATAGAATAATAGAAATAATTGAAATTAAAGAGGTTATATTAGTATAAGGAAATTCAAAAAACAATTCTATGTCGTGTTCTCCTTCTGTTAATACTATTCCGCAGAAGCCAAGATTTACTCGTGACAGTTTTTGCTCAGTCCCATTAACTATTATGTGCCAACCTTGGTCATAAGGTATAGAGAAGAAAAGCATTTTTGTCTTTTTCAATGATATTTTACCTTTAATATCATGTTGCTTAAAATCAGTTATTTGAAAAGTATCTATTTTAAGAGAATCGGTAAATTGTTTGTAATAATCAAAATTGAATCCATCGGCAGAGATAATACGGTTGCTGTCGGTCATCTCTATTTTTTCAAAATCTGTTATCTCATAAAAACAGTATTCGTCTTTTTCGTAAACAAAACCGTTTAGAAGTTCTGTTTGACAAGCAAAATTATCTACTGCATACTTAGCTACATATTTAAAATACTTGTCCGTTACGTCTGCTCCCAATATATTTTCTAAAGATTTTTTAAATTCGGCAGCATTATCAAATCTAACATCTAAAATAGAAGACAACTTGGAAGTTAGCTTCTTCGCAGTTTCCTCGCCTGCCAAAATAGTTAGGTCTTTTTCTATATATTGAATATTTATCTGTGTTATTTTATAAAAGATTAATTTTTTAAAGTCGGAATAGTCTATATATTTGTCATAAGTATAACCGAGTGGCAGATAATAATTGTTCTTTAAAATTTTGACACCTTTTACCTCAGCAATAGAGTCAAAGCCGACATTCAAAAAGAATGGTTTTTCTTCTTTACTAAGATGATATTTTACGCTTGCAAAGCTTTGCAATAGTGGTGTTTCTCGCAGTCCTCGTATCCAGCGAGTTGCTGTTTCTTCGCCTTTTTGTATCATTTCAAGTTCTTCTAAGAATCGCACATAATTTACCTGATTGAAAGATGAATAATTAGAGGTGCCGTAATAACCTTGCAGCTTAGCATCATTAAGGCTTGCATGCATGGCATCTCCTGATTGATAGTTTTTTTCTATCCGATAAAATTTATTTTTATCTATAGATTTAACATAATTGACCGATGAAATACTGCCATCTTTGTATCCGCCCAGGTCTTTTTCATAATCCGATTTAGATAACGCATCGCGGGTAGCATAAGATTTATGAGAAAAAAAAGTAAGCTCAAAAACAATAACTAAAAGCAGTAAAATCTGGGCAAGTGACCGGAAGTGTGGTTTAGAAAATAAGAATATCAAATATCCGTAAACTATCATTAAGAAAAAAACTATTCGTCTAAGCGGTTCATTTACAAATTCTTGTATATTTTTATCAAACGGGACAAAAAGTAAGACGCTTAGTCCGGCAAATGTTATTATTAACAGTGGCAAATTAATTTTAAAATTTTTATCTATTTCATTTAACGAATAAATGGCAAGTATAAGGAATGCAAAAGGAATGAAAAAATCAAATCCGTATCTAAAATAGTCTCCAAAAAATAGTAATATGGCGCGTCTGAGATGCGGAATAAGAAGCGTAGAAACCCAAAAAGCGAAGAAGGAGCCGAATATAATTTTTTTGCGAGTGGTCAAAAAAGTAAATATTTGCGGGAAAATAAGTAGCGTAAAAATACCTATATAAAACAGCGGCGCTTCTAAATAATTTCCCCAGCCCTTAAAATCGCTACCTACTCCGAGCATATCATTGGAGAAAAAACGATATATGGTAGTAGAAATCAAATCTGAAGAGACTGCCAAATCTTTTTCGGCTATCAGCTCGGAGACATACGAGGCGTTACCTGTTACGCGAGGACTGTTATACATTTTGAGAAACGAATAAAATATTGTGACAGTGTTCATTAACATACCTGCAATTGCAAGTCCGAGCATTTTGCCGCCTAATTTAATATATCCGAGTAAGGAATTTTCCGAGTCTGAAAAATATCTAAAAAGCGTATAAGTAAGAAAAAAGACCGTATAAATATAGAAGACAAAAACATTGGTACTAAGAAACATTATCGCAAACGGAAAGAAGTACCAGCGTTTTTTTAGATGCAGCTGTTCAAAGGCAAACAATAAAAAAGCTGCTTTAAATACATGTGAGTCAAAATCCCACGATGTCCCGACGACAAGATATCCGGAAAAAGAGATGAGTAACGCACCTATCAATGCGGTATATTGCTTAATATCAATGGTTCGGAGGTACAGATAAAAAATCGTTCCAGTCCCCATGAAGTATAAAAAGAAACGGTAGTAAAAACGTCTTTTAATCAAGTAATCTACTCCATACGCAGAAATACCTACCTCGTCTATTATTCGCAGTATCCAGCCCAGAGGGTCAGTTGGCAAATATCTATAAAAGGTGTCCCCCATACCGCTATAAAACGAATAGCGCGAAATAAGTCCTTCCTGTCCAACGTTAATGATGTGATAAAGCTCCGGCATATTAGAAGTTAACGAGTCGCTACCTATTCCTAAGAAATAAAAAAGATATTCCATACGGAAAAAGCGATTGAAGACGATAAATCCTATCAAAAAGATGAGAGCCAATAGTATTTTTAAACTATGACGCGCGAGTTTGTCTTCAAAAAAAGTAAGCACCGAGACAGTAATATTTTTATTTTCAACTTTTTTGGGAAAATCTTTTGTTTTATCAATCTTATTTTTACTTTTCATAACTAAAATGAATAAATTTTCACAAAAATAAAAAATTAAATTTAAAAAAAATGTTATGTACAAAATATTAGTAAAAATATTTGAAAAAATAGGGACAAAAGTAAAAATAGATATTTTTTATTATATCCGCAATGGTTTCTGGATGACTGTAAATCAAGTCGTTAATATGATAATACTTTTTTTCAGCTCTATTGTGCTTGCCCGTTATTTATCAAAAGAAATATATGGTCAGTATCAATTGATGTTAGCAATCATGAGTATGATGGCTATATTTTCTTTGCCCGGACTAAATACGGCAGTAGCAAGAGCAGTTGCTAAGGGCTTTGATAAAAGTTATCTGGCGGCAGTGAGGACGAGTGTTAAATATTCTTTTTTTAGTCTGCCGGTTTTTATCATCATCAGCATCTGGTATTTTTGGAATGCTGACTATATTTTTGCCATCGTTATGTTGTGTGCTGCGCTGTTTTTTTATCAAATTTTCGGTTTAAATACCTGGGTCGCATATCTTAACGGAAAAGCACGTTTCAAAGAATACGCCAAACTAAATAGTTTACAAACACTTATAACTAATTCTTTATTGATTACCGCTGCAATGATTGTTCAAAATAATTTATTAATTATTGTTCTGGTATATCTTGTATTTAACTCGTTTTTCAATACAATTGTGCATTTTTACGTTAAGAAAAAATTAAGCGACACCGCCGAAGACCCAGAGTGTATAGAGTATGGAAAATTTATGACTAAATCCGTATTATTAAGTGTATTATTAGAAAATATAGATAAAATAATCGTAGGTTTTTTTGATATAGAGACACTTGCTGTTTATTCAATCGCGGTTAAATTAAAAGACATTATTAAAAGTTTTGTGAAAGATTTTTTCGCTATTACCTTCCCTAAATTTGCTCAACAAAAACGGCGAATAACCGGACTACATATTTTTTTACTAATGTTGCTTGGACTTTTTTGTAGTACTATATTGTTTTTTATCTCTAAACCGATTATTATTTATTTTTATACCGAGCAATATACCGAAGCGGCTATTATTTTTGAGAGAATTATTTTTGTGCTTCCATTTATTTTTGTTGTGCCGTTGCTAATGAACAAAGCGCTTGCTCAAGCCAGCCGCGACACGATTATTTATATACGAATATTAGTTCCTATTTTCACATTAACAATTTCATTAATAGTATTTTGGCTGACAAAAAGTTCACTGTATTTTCTTATAACCAAGATATATGTTTTTCAAATAGCAAATTTTTTGGTTCTTGTGCGACCAAGTTTAATCCCTGTTGTGGAAAATTAATTATCACGCAAAGACGCAGAGACGCAAAGTGGTTCTTCAATGTTTTCTGTGGAAAATTAATTATCACGCAAAGACGCAAAGTAAATTAAACTAAGTAAAATTTAAAAAATAACTTCGGAATTTATAATTTACAACTACTTGAT
>DYQJ01000175.1 GCA_020719345.1 Draconibacterium orientale
TTTCTGTTCGGGAGTGAACGCACCATTTTATCTAACATCGGAAATTCACAATGATTGTAGAAGAACATAATTTGTTGTTCTTGCCTATGTAACTGAATTTTTATTGTTAGCTTCATTCGTTCTTATTAGTTATATTAGGATAAAAAATTACTCTGCAAACTTAAATAAAAACTTTTTAAGCACCAAACATTTTTATACTTTTTTCAAAATATTTTTGACTAAGCCAAAATGATTTTTAAAACTAAATAAGTAAAAAAACTTTATTTAATCCCTGCCATAAAAGGCAGGGCATTTAGTTTACAAACGAACACTTTTTAAACTATTTATTTAACTGTAATATAGTTATAGATTTCTTTGGAACTTTGATATTATCTAAATTAGTCAGTTTTTCTGCCGTTACTATATTTGTAGCTGATGAGTATTTTTTCAATATCTCGGCATAACGTTCTTTATTAATAGTTCTTTCTTCGGTGTTGTGATTATTTAATATAACCATAACTGCTTCATTATCAGTGTATCTAAAATATACGTAAGTATTATTGTCCGGTACAAAATGTACCAATTTTCCTTCTGTAAGCGCTTTGGAAGTCTTGCGATAATTTGCAACTTTAGTGATAAAATTGTGAAGTGTGTTTTGGTCGTCTGTTCGTCCTTCTTTGGTGAAAGCATTTATTTTGTCTTCTTTCCAACCGCCGGGGAAGTCTTTTCGTATGGTAGGATGTCCCCAGTGTTCTTTTCCGTTCATCAGTATTTCACTGCCGTAATATAATGTAGGCGTTCCGCGAGTTGTGAGCATAAAGCCAAATCCCATGAGCATTTTATCAAGTTTTTCGTCTACGGAGGAGAAATATCTGTCTATGTCGTGGTTATCAAGGAATGTAACATTTGTATTTGCATCTCCGTAGAGGAAGTCTTGTACCAGGACAGAATATAGTCTTGACAAACCGGATGCCCATCCGTCTTCTTGATTGAAAGCATCTCGCATGGCATAGTTTAACGGAAAATCAGTTATCGTATTTAATCCGGAATTATATCCTGTTTGTATTTTAGTATCTCCTTTAAAATAAGCAACATTTGCTACGTCATCAAGCCATGTTTCACCGAGTAATGTAAAGTCGGGATATTCTAAATGCACTCTTTCTGCCCATTTAGCCATAAATTCTTTGTAAGAATAAGGTTGTGTGTCCATGCGTATGGCGTCAATTCCGGCAAATTCTATCCACCATAGCGAGTTTTGTATCAAATAGTTAGCGAGATATTTATTATATTGATTCAAGTCCGGCATTCGTGCAACAAACCAACCTGCGACCATCTTTTTGGCGTCATATTCAGAGGCATGCGGGTCTACGACTGTTGAGCCGCGGTAATTAGTAGTAAAAAGCGAGTCTGTATTTAACCACGATTTTTCGGGTAAGTCTTTTATCCACCAGTGCGTGTCTCCGCAATGATTAAAAACCATGTCCATTATCACTTTTATCTCTTTTTGATGACATTTTTTGACGAACTCTACATATTCTTCATTTGTTCCAAGTCTGGGGTCAGCTCTGTAAAAGTCCGTCATCCCGTATCCATGATAGGAGTATATTTTGGTATTATTTTCTTGAATAGGAGTAGCCCATATTGCTGTTACTCCGAGTTCTTTCAAATAGTCTAATTTATTTACAAGTCCTTGTATATCACCGCCATGTCTTGCGTGTCCATCTTCGCGGTTTACTTTTTGATATGTGTCTGCCGAGTTGTCGTTATCAGGGTTTCCATTAGCAAATCTGTCGGGCATGACAAGATAAATAAAGTCGGCACTTGAAAATCCGCGTTTTTGTGCGGTTTTTTCGTTTAGTACATAATTGTATTTAACAACATTTTTTTTCCCTTTGTTGAAAGCGATGTCAAAATTTCCGGCTTTGGCATTTTCGTCTATTAACAAATCTATAAACAAATAATTTTTGTTCTCTACGGTGTTCACTTTGACGAGTTTGACGAGTTTGGAGTCAATTACTACGTCAGTTTCTGCTATATTAGGGTAATATACGAGCAGTTGTAGTTCTTTGTTTTTCATTTCTGTCCACCAGTTTGGCGGTTCAACTTTTATCTTAGCATCATTTTGCGAAAACATGTTCGTAAAGATTATAATTAATCCGAAAATAAAAAAATATTTTTTCATAAAATTTAATTTTTAAAGATTAGTAAATAATGTGTAATAAATGTTTAACTGAGAAAAATAAATAATGAGAAGAAAAGCTAATATAAAATATTAACGAGAGTCCGAAAAGGAATACGAAGATTCCGGAGACTCTGTTAATGAGGACTATATTTTTTAAGTTCAGTTTTTTCCTAAAAATTTCAACAACATAAGCAAGTATAAACCACCACAATACCGAGCCGATGAGAACTCCGAAGAGTAGTATAAAAAATAAGAAATTCGATCCGGCATTGTGAATGACAGTAAGCGAGGCAAATATTCCGCCGAACGCAATCAAAGTCAGCGGATTAGATATTGCCACGATGAAGCTCGCCAAAAAGTCGTTGAGCATATTTCGTTTTGAAAAAGTTCTTTTTTGTTTAAATTCTTTTACAGTATCTTTAGCAAATATTCTATACCCCATGATGAGTAGAAAAATACTTCCGGAGATTCCTATAATAACTTTGTGCAAGAACAAGAAGTCTGCAATGTATGAGATTCCAAAAATGGCTATCGTTGCGTATATTGTATCCGCTACTGCGGCTCCGCTTCCTAAAATTACTCCCTGCCAGACTCCCGAATTTAATGTTCGTTGAAATAATAAGACCGCCACTGCTCCCACCGGCAGTGAGACTAATAATCCTATCAATATTCCGTATAAAAATAAAATTATTGCCAATTTTAATAAGTATTAAATTAGTTAAACGTATAAATATTATCTTCTTTATTTTTATCGGGAATCATATCATCACCGAGTATTATTTGTTTGATATCTTGAATGTTATCAAGTTCAAAGAAATATTTTTCGCGTTCGTTTCGCCAGATAGACGCCTTAATTTCTATGGATTCTTGATAGCCGTCTTTATAAACAGTCGTTATTTTGATAGGTACGGGGTAGTTTCCTACTTTTTTTACCTCTATTATAGCATAATTTTTATCAATAATATCAACAGTATTTATGCACAAGTCCGGATAACCGAGTTCAAAGAACCAAGGTTTCCAATACCATCTCAGGTCTTCCTTTGCTATACTTTCTACGGTATAAAAGAAGTCGTATGCTGTCGGATGTTTTCCGTTCCATCGCATAATAAATTCTTGTAGGGACTTGTAAAATTTAACATCTCCAATTGCTTGTTTTAAACCGAGCAGTGCCATCGCCGATTTTCCGTATGCGTGATAGCGATAGGCAAATCCGCTTGTATTGTCGGAGTTGATTATCAACGGAATATCTATTTCAGTTCCCATATATTTTTGATATATGTCCACTATTCCTTGTAACGAATTATTGTTTTCTATGAGAGCATCTTCTATAATTTTAGGTAAAAATGTCGCAAACCCTTCATCCAACCAAGCATTTTTCACCTCGTTAGTAGCAACATAGAAAGGAAAATATGTGTGAGTTATTTCGTGTGCGGTCACAAACACAGTGCTATTATAATCTCCATCTCCATCATTTACCATCGCAGGATATTCCATTCCGTAATGTCCATGAAATGCAGTCATTTGCGGATACGGATAATCCATTCCTACTGCTGTTTCAGAAAGCATTTTAATAACCTTCTGACTTATTTCGGCTACTTGATTGAAAGTTTGATTTTCCGGGTAATATAAAGCATTGATTAATATTCGTTTATCATCAATAAGTAAGCTTGTTGCATCCCATATATACGTGTTGCTTGTTGCGAAAGCGAAGTCTGGCAGATTAGTAGCTTTAAATTTCCATGTTAATTTATCGGCGTCTTTAGTAATTCCTGTTTTTTTCCTGTCTTCCGCAGTGATGACATTTGTTACGATGTCCGATTCTTTGGAGGCAGTCCATTTTTTCAAAATATCTTTACTAAGCACGTCTTTTTCATTAGTTAAAGTTCCGGAGGACAGCACGATATATTCTTTTGGCATAGTAATTTCTACATTGTAGTCTGCATAGTCGTGATAAAATTCTGTTTGTCCCGAGTAAGTATCTACATTCCAACCTACTAAGTCATCATAAACAGCGATTTTCGGGTACCAGTGTCCAACAAAGAATGACGTTTCGTAATAAGTTCCCAGTCGTATGTTTCCTTTTGCAGGCAGCGGATAGCTCCATGTAATTTCTATGTCGGCAGTTTTGGTTGGCATAATTTTGTCGTCAAGTTCTATTATCAGAGCAGTGTTTCTATTAGTTACATTTTTACTTGTCATGTCTATTGCTTTTCCGTTAATTTTCAAAGCGGAGATATTAACGCCGTCATGCAAATCAGCGTCTCCGATACTCCAGTCGCGAATGTTTCCTTTTTTGTAGATGTTTGCATACAAATTAAAAATTATATGATTAAGCGTGTCGGGACTGTTATTTTGGTAATTTATTTTTGCATTTCCCGTAATAACTCGCGTTGGGGGGTCAAGCGATGCAGCAATGTTGTAAACCGAATAATTTTGAAAATAGTTTTTTCCCGGTTTTCCTGAATAATCTCGTGTGCCGTTCTGATAACATTCACTGATATGCTCCGGCATGTACAATTTCTTGTGCTGTGAGTAAGAATTTTTCACAATAAAAGATAATAACAAAATTGAAATAAGGGCGATCTTTTTCATAACAATTCATTTTAATTTTTCATAAAACTATAAAATTTCGTACTATAAAAAAATTTTTACGAAAAAAAATAAATAATATTCTATATATTAATAATTAAAAGATGGTATATATTTGTATTCAATGATATTATTTATTTATAATCAATGATTTATAAGTCTCTGGGTCATTAATATTGATTAAAATATTTTTATTTTGCATGTCTATTTTTTTTGCACTAAAGTTTTTCAATCTCTCATCTATTCGGTTTTTAGCGTCTGATGCGCTTAGATATTTGAGTATTTTTTGTGGAATCAATATAGGATGCCCTCCTTTTTGATTATAAGAGGGAACGATATATTTATCAGTCTCCCTGTTTATGAATAAAATATTTAATATATCTTGTTCAAAATAAGGATTATCCACGTTATGTAGAAAACAATATTCGGTCTTTGTAGTCAATAATTCGGTTAATGCTATTTTTAATGAATGCAGTCTGCCAAGTTCGGGATTGTTGTTTATCAATATTTTAATTCTTCCTGATAGTTCGGCGATGATTTTTAAGTTCTTAATATTTTGATTATCTGTAATATTTGTTACAATAAAAATATTTTCTACGTCAAAAGTGTTGAACTCTGTCGCAATTTTTTCAATAAACGTAGTATTTTCATTATACTTTAAAAGTGCTTTCGGGAAATTCATTCGTTTGGATTCTCCGGCGGCAAGTATTATGGCACTTGTATAGTTTTTCATTTAGTAAGCTCCCATATATTTTCGTAAAAACCATTCGGCTGTCAGAAGTAATAAAATGACAAAAAACAGCCATTTTAAATTTAAGAGGTCAGTGAACTGCTGTTTAGTATATGACAAAGGAACGATATTTTGATTGTCCGAGATATTTACAAACATACTATCTAACTGATTTTCAGTATAGAACATTCCTTGATTTTGAGATGCAAGTGATAATAGCGTGCTGTGATTGGCAACAATATTTTCGGCTTCCGTATTTAGTGCGATAATAGAAAAACTGCCGGACTTGGTTAAAGTGTTGTTATTGAAGACTGTTTTAGCAGAATAAGTATAATCTCCGAGCGGAAAAGTTCCTATATCTAAGAAGTAAGCTTTTTCGGATTTGTCAAAGATATAATTGTAAATTTTGTTATCTTTATCTTTATCTTTAATTTCTAATGTAACATCTTCTTTATTAACGAGTTCATAAGAGTCGTTATATACTTCGGCATCAAAATGCAGGTTCTGATTTTCTTGAAATATCTTTTCGGTCGTGACTACAAATTTCTCTTTATTTTGTTTGAGGGCGAGATATTGAATTATTTTGTTAATCAATAAATCAAAGCTTTCATGACTTTTATTTTTCATGTAGTCAGTTAGTCGCCATCTCCATATTCCTTCGCCGGAGATGAAGCATATCTTCGCTGCGTTATTGGCTTCGTTGGTAGAAAAGCTAATAAGCGGGTTTTCTGTTGCAATAGAATTTATTTTTTGTTTTAACAAGACTTTCAAATTTGCTGATTTAGTGTATGTTCCAAACGGACAAATCAGCGGTGGCAATGCGCTAACTAATTCGGCAAAATCTTCATGTATTTCAAATAAAGCAAACTCTTGATTTAAAGTAGCCGTTGACTCATCATAAGATGAGCTTGCCTGCAAAATTTTGAGTCCCAGGTCAAGAGTGTTGAAATTATTAAACGAACTTTGCGCTCCGAGAATAAAAATAGCCGGTATATTCTTGGTCTTCAGCTCGGACAAGATTTTAGTAGCCGAATTGCTAAGGGAGGGGAGCTGATGCAATATTACCAGATTATAATTTAACAAGCTACCAGTAAAGTCATCTATTCTAAAATATTCTACTTTATAACTTTCTTTTCCTTTGAGGGCATTTTGTATGGCGCTAATATCCGGATGCGGCGAGTTGGCGAGGATAAGAATTTTTTGGCGGCTGTCCATTATTTCTATGGCTATTTCTTTGAAATTATTAGCTGTATTTTTTTCTTCGGGCAGGTCAGTAATTTTAATTGTATATCTTTGTACACCAACGGTTTTTGCTTCGGCTTCTATGTCTATTATCGTTGCGAAGTCGTTGCTATTTATGTCAAAGTTGTCGCTATAAATTTCGGTGCCTTGATTAATGACTTTAAGATTGAATGTCTTGTTTTTTAATTTTTTAGCTTCTACATATACTTGTATAGGAAATTTATTGTTAAGAAACGCTATCTTATTGTGTCTTACTTTTGTGATGGCTATGTCGGGATATATTGTTGTATCTCCGAGTCCGATGGTATAAATTGGACAAGGGATTTCTTGAGTTAAATATATTGGATTTACTCCTTTGTTGTAAATTCCGTCACTTGCTACAATTATTGCGCCTACATTTTTGTTATAAAAGTCGTTTTGCACTTTATCAAACAGGTCGTCAAAGGAGGTATATTTTTCGGTAAACGAGAAGCTGTCTGTGGTTTGTGTTTCTTCGCCAAAGCTGTATATTTGCACCTTATATTTTTCTTCCATCTTCTTCAGGAAGTTCGCAATATTTTGTTTATATTGATTTAACTGCTCGTCATTATACGCCAATTTGATGGATTGACTGTTGTCTTGAGCGAAAATAATTACGGGTTTTTCTATTGTTGTCTCTAAATTTTTGAAGACAGGGGTCAAAAGTAAAAACGCAATAATAAAAACTGCTACAAAACGTAAAGTTCCCATTACTGTTTTCAAATATATAGAAATTTCTTTAAGTCGTCTGTCTCGTAAGTAGAGAACAAATGAATATAACAAAGCGGTTATAATACAAAAGATTACAAACCACAAAGGCGCTTCAGTTAATAATTTTTGTGACATTCTTTACAAAGTTTATATAAAATAATAAAAAAGAAATGTAAAAATATATTTTTTTTCTAATAATAAAAAAAAAAATTATACTTTTGCGAAGTAAAAATAAATTATTGCGATGATAATAAAAATCCTAAAAAATTTTAATCAGGTAAATTCTATCGTTCTGGTGTTGATAGCGATGTTGTTGTGGCTCTATCCATTGTATCATGGAATAGATTTTACGACTAATATAAATATGCAAACGCCTATTTATCAGTATATAATAGATATGCTCTCGCACAACAATGCGTTTTTGCCGTTGCTCATGAGCTTTATATTGATAGTAGGTCAGCTTCTATTGATTCAAAAAATAGAATTTAAGTATCAACTATCCGGAACACGCAATTTTTTAGCGAGCTTTATTTTTATCCTCAGTTCCTCACTTATAATTTTGGTTAATTATTTGCATCCTATTATTTATGCTAATATCTTTGTTATAAAGGCATTAGAACGTATTTTTGACTCGTATAATAACGAAAAATCTTTATCTAATTTTTTTGATGCCTCTTTTTTGATTTCGGTGAGCAGCTTCTTTTATTTTAATTATATCTTTTTGATAGTTCCGGCAATTATAACGGTCGTGCTTATCAAACCGGCTCCTATCCGAGAATGGATATTGATAATTATGGGACTTATCAGTGCTTATTTATTTTACTTGTGCTTGTATTTCATTATCAATGACAGCATCGCCAATATAACAGATTATTTTGTGCAAAGTTTTGTGCCGTTAAGCAAGAAATTGTTTTTAGATAAAATAGCCGCTTATACTTCACTTGCTATACTTGTACTTTTGTTGCTGTTAGGGGTTTTATATACCAATAAAAATATGAGCATGTTAAATGCCAATGTGCGAGTATTTTACAAAATACTTAATTTGCAGATAATATCTATTTTGGGCATGTATTTTATAATTCCATCAAGTAATTTTGAATTGGTGTTGTTATTATCTTTTCCGCTTAGCTTCTTTGTCGCCAATTTTTTCAGCAATCTAAAAAGCAGTAAAATAGGAAATATCATCTTTTTGATTTTTATCTCGGTGATGATTTTTATACATGTAAAATATTTTATTTACCTTGCTTTATACAATTGGGGAGGATAGATAAGTAATTGAGTTTACATTAGTATCTTTAATAATTTGGTAGCGTATAAAAATAGTGACCAAAATTCAAATTTACTGATTT
>DYQJ01000376.1 GCA_020719345.1 Draconibacterium orientale
TCTGAAGATACCTCTTCCAGTGCTGCTAAAAGAATTGATGAAGTAATTATTTTAAGGGATTCTCAGTTTTCGGCACATCCAGTTCGTCCAGATTCTTGTATAGAAATTAGGAATTTATATACAGCTGCTGTGTATGAAAAAGGTGCAGAAGTTATCAGAATGATGAGAACAATTTTAGGAAGAGAGAGTTTTCTTCGTGGTATGGATCTATATTTTAACCGTTTTGATGGCCAGGCTGTTACATGTGATGATTTTGTACGGGCGATGGAAGATGCATCTGGAGTTGATCTGACCCAATTTAAGTTATGGTACAGCCAAGTCGGCATACCTGAGCTTCACGTTACCTCACAGTATGACCCTAGCAAGAAGCAGTATACACTTACAGTAAAACAAAATGAAAAATTGCCAATGCATATACCTTTGGTAACCATCCCCTAAAATAGGACATGTTATAAGTAGACTTTTCTGGTTAAATTATGACTAGGAGGATCTATGAAAGGCAATAAAATTAGTGAAGCTAAAATTTTTGAACTATTAAAAGAAGGAGAAACTGGAATTGCAACCGATGATCTATGCCGTAAATATAATATAGCACGTAGCACTTATTACAAATTACGTAATCGTTATGGTGGTATGGAATTATCAGATTTAAAGAGGCTAAAACAACTAGAGGAAGAAAATCGTAAGCTTAAAGCTATGTACGCTGATCTGAGTTTAGAACATAAGATCATGAAGGACGTAATTGAAAAAAAATTACACGGCCGGCCGAGCGAAGGGAAATAGTAAAATATGCTATTACGATGCATAAAATTAGCAAACAAAAAGCATGTAAGATTTTTACTTTAGCGCGATCATTATATTATCGCAAACCGAAAAAAAGTGATGATTATAGAATTAAAATGCTATTGCTGAAGTTGGCCAGAAAATACATTAGATGGGGATTTGGAAAGATGTATGCTGCGATTAAAAATAGCGGTTATACCTGGAATCATAAACGAATAAGACGAGTGTATTGTGAGATGCGATTAAATTTGCGTAAAAAACCCAAGAAACGCTTACCGAATAGATCTAAACAAATATTATTGCAACCTTTAAATGCTAATTATTGTTGGTCAATAGATTTTATGAGCGATGCTTTGGTAAGCGGGCAAAAACTAAGGATTTTTAATGTTATTGATGATTTTAATCGCGAAGGGTTAGGAATATTAGTAGGAACAAGCATGCCAAGCAAAAAAATTACAGATTATTTAGATTGCATTGCAGAGCATCGTAGTTATCCGGAAATAATACGTTGCGATAATGGTCCCGAACTTATTAGTAAAGATTTTTTAAAATGGGCGCAAAAACACCGGACAATTATTCAACATATTGAACCTGGTAAACCGTCGCAAAATGCTTTTATTGAAAGATTTAATCGTACTTATCGGGAAGAAGTACTAGATATTAATTTATTTTTTACCGTACAAGAAGCGCAAACTATCAGTGATAATTGGTTAATTGATTATAATAATTATCGACCGCATGAATCATTGAAAAATTTAGCGCCAATAGAATTTGCGATACGAAAAGCAACAGGCTCGCTCGCTACGGCGCCTTTTATGGGCGCGCTTCGCTCGCCTGCTTTAGATAGCAATGCTTAATAGGCTTGGGTGATAATACCCGAGAAATTTTAAAATTTGTCTACTTAAAAACTGTCCTAAAAATGGGAGGTTGACAGCTACGGTACATATAAGCCATATAACGTTGTTTTTCTTCTTTATAATTCTCAATAATATAGGTGCTATCTATAACT
>DYQJ01000176.1 GCA_020719345.1 Draconibacterium orientale
AAAATCAGTAAATTTGAATTTTGGTCACTATTTTTATACGCTACCAATATTTTTAAAATTTTGAAATGTTAAAATACTGATAAACAGATATATCAATATATTTAAAAAATGATTAGATCGTCGTGCTTTTTCGGAAAAATGTATAGTATATATAACATAATAAACCTCATATTTGTATTTTAATAACTAAAAATATCTGTAAAATATCCGAAAAATATTGGTTACTTAAAATTGAAATTTATAAAAATCAAAATATGCACTTTTGAGGTGAGATTAGGGTACTTTTCCATCTTTATGAATAATATAGGTTAGCAACGTAGTTGCGTTATCTTTGTAGAAAAAAATAACGAAAAAACAAAAGTAGTGTGGAGGTTACCTATTTTCTACAAAGATTGCGCAACTGCGTTGCTAAATAGTTACGAAAAATTTATTTTACCGACAAAACCAAGCTAAATAGTTACCAATTTTCTACTCATTTATATAATTGAATATGCAGGAGCCGGTTAAATTTTCAATCAGACGCCGAATAAAAAGTTTTTTATTTGCTTTTAACGGAATAAAAAATCTGATAAAAAATGAACACAATGCCAGAATTCATCTGGTAGTCATGTTGGTGGTTATTATATTTGGTTTTATATTTAATATCACTCTTACCGAATGGATATCAATAGTCGTAGTAATAGGATTGGTTTTATTATCAGAGCTTTTCAATACTGCGATAGAGAAGTTATCCGATATTGTTGACCCAAAATGGAACATAAAAATAGGCGAAGTTAAAGATTATTCGGCGGCGGCAGTATTAATCTCGGCGGTAATTGCGGTAATTGTAGGTGGCATAATTTTTATACCGAAGATAGTAAGCTGTTTGAAAGTCTAAAAATTTGAAACTGTATTTATTCAAAATTCAAAATATTTTTGCTTTGTATTTTTTTATTTAAAATTTTTTTTTATTTTTGCCAAAAATAGTTTTTCAAAAATAGAAGATATGAATATAAGTGTTCATGGCGCAAGAGTGCATAATCTCAAAAATATAGATATAGATATTCCCCGCAATCAATTAACTGTAATAACCGGACTTAGTGGAAGTGGAAAATCTTCACTTGCTTTTGATACTATATATGCCGAAGGACAAAGACGATATATAGAGACTTTTTCTGCCTATGCTCGTCAATTTTTAGGAAATATAGAACGTCCGGATGTGGATTATATTGAAGGACTTAGTCCAGTAATTTCTATAGAACAGAAGACAACCAACAAGAATCCTCGCTCCACCGTAGGAACGATAACAGAAATATACGATTTCTTACGACTTTGGTACGCTAAGGCGAGCATCGCATATTCGCACATCACAGGAGAAGAAATGGTCAAATATACTGACGAACAAATAGTTGCTCTGATTTCCGAAAAATTTGGGAACAAGAAAACGTATATTCTGGCTCCAGTAGTGAGAAGTAGAAAAGGTCATTATAGAGAACTGTTTGAACAAATAACCAAGAAAGGTTTTTTTAATGTGCGAATAGATGGCGAGGTCACCGAGATAAAACATGGCTTAAAATTAGATAGATACAAGACGCATAATATAGAAATTGTGATAGATAAAATACTTGTTCCAAGTGTCAATTCTACCGATGAAAATACTATAAAACGTTTAAAATCAAGTATCAATCTCGCCATGCAACAGGGAAAGGGCATAACAATGATTTTAGATAAAGATACCAATGATGTTAAGTTTTACAGTCGTCAGCTAATGTGTCCGACCTCAGGGATTTCCTATGACGAGCCGGCACCAAACACTTTTTCTTTTAACTCGCCGCAAGGATATTGTCAAACCTGCAAAGGACTCGGCTATTTAGATATTATTGACATAGAAAAAATAATTCCTAATAAAAATCTCAATCTCTTTAACGGGGGCATTGAACCTTTAGGAAAATATAGAAGCGCATTGATATTTTGGCAGATAGAAGCGGTATTAGAAAAAAATGGATATAACAATAAAACCCCGTTTACCGAAATAGATGCCGATACATTAGACCAAATATTGAATGGAACGACCGAGAAATTAAATCTCTCCAAAACACATCTCGGCAGTTTTGGCGAATATTTTCATACCTACGAGGGAGTAATAAAGTATATCAAAGATTATTACAATCCGGATAACGAAAATTCTAAGATAGAAAAATATTTTTCTACTGCCTTGTGTCCACAATGCCAAGGAGGAAGACTTCACAAAGAGGCATTACAATTTAAAATCAGCGATAAAAATATCACTGAACTTGCTAATCTTGATGTTATTGACCTGGCGAATTGGCTGCAAAATGTTGATGATAAATTAAATAAGAAACAAAAACAAATCTCGGTAGAGATACTAAAAGAAATTAAAACGCGAGTGAATTTCCTCTTAGATGTGGGATTAAATTATTTATCTTTAAATAGAAGTACCAAAACGCTATCCGGCGGCGAGAGTCAACGAATACGTCTTGCTACGCAGATAGGTTCACAACTTGTTAATGTCCTCTACATACTTGACGAGCCAAGTATAGGTTTGCATCAACGTGATAATGAACGTCTTATCAATTCATTGAAACAACTGCGAGATGCCGGAAACTCGGTCATCGTGGTAGAACACGACAAAGATATGATAATGAACGCCGACTATATCGTGGATATCGGACCGCATGCGGGAGTGCATGGTGGCGAAGTCGTAGCCAAAGGAAAAATAAAAGATATATTAAAAAATGACACTTTAACCTCGCAATATCTTAACGGAATAAAGAAAATAGAAATTCCAGAGATACGCCGAACAGGAAATGGTAAAAAAATTATTATCAAAGGTGCAAAAGGTAATAACTTGAAAAACATAACAGTAGAGTTTCCATTGGCTACAATGATATGCGTAACAGGTGTCTCAGGAAGTGGAAAATCTACGTTGGTTAATGAAACATTGCACCCATTTCTTAGCAAACGTTTTTACCGTTCGCTGCAAGAACCACTTGAATTTGAAGAAATAGAAGGAGCAGAAAATATTGACAAAGTAATAGAAGTAGATCAATCGCCGATAGGCAGAACTCCTCGTTCAAACCCTGCAACTTATACAGGAGTGTTCACTGATATTAGGAGCTTGTTTGCTAAAATTCCCGAAGCACAAATACGCGGTTACAAAGATGGCAGATTTTCTTTCAATGTCAAAGGTGGACGATGCGAAAAATGTCAGGGTGCCGGCGTGCAAACAATAGAAATGAACTTTCTTCCCGATGTGTATGTGCATTGCGACCAGTGTAACGGCAAAAGATACAACCGCGAAACATTAGAAATCAGATACAAAGGCAAAAATATATCTGACTTACTAAATATGACAATTGACAACTGCGTAGAATTTTTTGAAAACATACCTTCTATATATGCTCGTATAAAGTCTCTCCAAGATGTAGGACTCGGATATATTACACTCGGACAACCTTCAACAACTCTCTCCGGCGGCGAAGCGCAAAGAGTAAAACTTGCTACCGAACTCGCAAAAAAAGATACGAAAAAGACTTTATATATATTAGACGAGCCAACAACAGGACTGCATTTTGAAGATATAAATGTGTTAATCAACGTCTTACATAAATTAGTGGACAAAGGAAATACTGTTATCATTATAGAACACAACATAGACGTTATCAAGGTTGCAGATTATATTATAGACATCGGACCCGAAGGCGGAAAATATGGAGGCGAATTAATAGCATGCGGGACTCCCGAAGAAATTGCAAAAGTAACGAACAGTCACACCGCCAGATTCTTAAAAAATGAGATTTAATAGACAATCAAATTTTTAACTTTCGTATAAAATAACAAAACGACCACCTGCAACCTTATTACTTTATTCAACAGATTTAAAATAAGGTAATAAGGTTTTTAAGAAGATAGATGTTAGAGCAATATTTCATTTATTTTTTCATTAAACCACGTTGTTTTCACTAATCGTTCAATTTGAAGATTCCATTTATTCAAATATTCTTTATTAAATTTGTCTTTAATACTGAAAAATTTAAAAAATTCTTCAATCAAATCACTTTTGAGCGAACTAATAATTGAAGAAATATCAGTTTCTTTTATTTTTTCTTCTTTTAATTCTTCATAATTATTACGAGATAATTTTATATCTGTTAATATATAATCTAGCTTTTGATTTTTTTGTCTAATTATTTCGTTCAAATATCCTTGTTTGTTAAAACCACTCAAGTTCAATTCTTCAATATTATCGGGGTGATAAATATAGTTTTCAAAGCAATAATAATTTAGAATTTTATAGAAAGGATATTTTTTCTCTATTTTTTGTTTTTCAATATCTGTCAAAAAATCTCGGTCTCGTAAGCCATAATAATCTTTTTCTTTTTTTATTGTCAAAAATAATGTTCTACAATCTTTAACTCCAATAAAAACAACTTTATCTATGTTCAAATAATTGTAAAATTTATCATTTAAATTTTCACAAAGAAATATTTTTTTGTTGTCAAATAATTTAAAAATAGTTTCTTTTGGAATTACTACTTCAAATACGTCAAGAGAAGATTTAATACATGGCGATATTGTTTGCGGAATATCAAAATCTTTCTCATTAAAATCTAAAATTACAGCGTTTTCATATTCACGGGCGAAATCAATAAATCCAAAAGAATGACTGGCTGTCCATAATTGACATTTTTGGGGTATCCAATTTTCAACAATTTCCTTTAATAAAGTAAATTGCAAATTTGTATTCAAATGCAAATCAAGTTCATCAATAAAATAGATACTATCTTGATACAATTCTGACCTGCTGAACAGATTTAATAATAAATTAAATATTTCTTTTTCGCCACTACTCAAAAGGTTATAATGAATTTCTGAATTTCCTTTTTTAAATTTTATTTCCGGCGGATTACCTTCAAGTGATGGAATAATTGACAAGAGCGACAAACTAGTTGTTTCATTTTCTCCAAATATTCGTTTGAATCCTTGATTTATTTTTGAAATGTATTTATTTGCTAACTCATCAACAGTAATTCCTTTTAAGGTATAAACTTCTCTTAGAAATGTTTTAGATATTTTCTCTATATCATTTTCAAATCGTTCGTCGCGTTCTATATAGATACGTGGTCTATCACTGTCTTGTTCAAAATTTATTTGTCTCTTCGTCGAAATTTTTGTTAGTTGAGGAACTTGCCGCAAACTACTTCTTCCGTAGAAGATATTTGATTTTTTAATTATTTCAACGTTTCCTCCACTTTCATTAGTAAGCGAAATAAGTTCATTATTACAAAATTTTATCTGAATTTTGGATTGAATGTCTTTATTTTTAGAATAATATTCCTTATTATCATGAAAAGCAAATCCGCCTTCAGTTTCTTTCATTATTGACGAAACTTCAAAAGCATCAAATATACAACTTTTACCACTTCCATTTACTCCTGTCATCAATACTAATTTAATATTTTCTGGAATATTTGCAATTGTTAAATCTGTAAATCGCTTAAAGTTTTGAATTTTTATTTCATTAATTTTCATAAAGTATAATTTTTGTCTGTATATTCAATAGCCATTTTTTCTTTAAAAGACACAAAAATTTTTACATAATTATTTCATTTAAAATGCAAATATAGTGAAAAAATCACATCTAAATCATTTTTTCTCTGTTTTTTTTGCATTTTTTTATTTAACGATTAACGTTTGAAAAAAACTTATTTTTAATTTTTCTTTGCATCTTCGTGGCTAATTGAAACGGCAACTTGCCAAAGTTTTAAATTTTGGCAAGTTTTAATGGCATGTTTCATTTATTAGGTTACATTTCTTTGCGAAACTTTGCGTTTTTACCTTTGCGAGACTCTGCGTGAAATATTTGATTATCAATTTCTCGCAGAGTTTCGCAAAGTTTTTCGCAGAGTTTCGCAAAGAAAAAAGTGTAACATACTTTTAAGCGGTTAAAATCTTTCGTAATCGGCATCTTTTTCATCGCCGGTTTTCATGTTAAAATTAAAATTTGTAGATTTGGTTTTAAGAATATTTTTTTGTTTTGGCTTGTTAAGAGAATTAAAATTGCCATGTGTGCCTTCTATTTTAAAGAATCCTATGACATTTTGTAATACTTCGGCTTGTGTAGCCAGCTGCTCTGCACCTGTGGACATTTCCTCCGCAGAAGCCGAGTTTTGTTGAGTGACCATGCTAAACTGTTCTATCGCTTTAGAAATTTGCTTAGCATTAAGATTTTGTTCGGCACTTGCTGCCACTATTTCTTGCACAAGGATAGAAGTTTTTTGAACATCTGGGACAATTTCTGATAGCTGTTGTCCCGATTTTTTCGCTATTTCTACACTTTCTTCGGATATACTAATGATTTCTATTGAAGCTTTTTTGTGAGGTCTCTGCAAGTTTTCGCACTTCGGCGGCTACTACTGCAAAGCCCTTACCGTTTTCGCCGGCTCGTGCTGCTTCTATTGCTGCATTGATGGCAAGAACATCTGTTTTTTCGGCTATCTCATTGATAATATTTATTTTTGTGGCTATTATTTTTAATAAAGACAGCGTTTTTTCAAAAGATTTTTGTCCTTCGGCTATTCCATTAGCAGCGCGGACTGCTATCTTTTCTGTTAAAGTAGCGTTTTCCGAATTTTGATGAATACTCGCGGTCATTTCTTCTATTGAAGAGGAAATCTCTTCGGCTGCAGATGCTTGTGAATTAGCACCTTGCGCTATTTGTACCGCGGCATTGCTTATTTCGGCACTTCCGGCGTTGACACTTGCTGAACCTTCTATTATTTGTGCAACTATTCCGCTAACATGTTGTACCATATAAGATAGTGCTATCAAGAGTTCATCTTTTTCGGAGCGCGGCTTAATATCTATCGCAAAATTGCCGGCAGATATTTTTTTCACATTTTCTACTACCAACAAATTAGCATCTAAGGTTTTATAGATAGACCTCTCCAATTGTTGCCATATTCCTTGAGTATTTCTATTGGAGGAATGATGTCCTAAGTCGCCATCTGCTAATTTTTGTATTATTGTTAGTGCTTCGTTTAGCGGCTCGGAGATGGCGCTTGCGGTTTGATTAAGTCCTTGTACTATTTCTTTATAAGCTCCGGCAAAATTGTCTTCGTTATGTTTTATCTCTTCTATTTTACCTTGTTTTATTAAATTGATAGTCTGCTTGATGGTAGAAATTATTGATTTTAAGTTTATTGTAACTTGTTCTAATTGCATTGCGAGTTCTGATATTTCGTCTTTGGATTGGTTGTCGGTTTCTATGTCCATCTCGCCGTTGGCTATTTTGTAAGTTGCTTTCTTCAAGCGATTGAGCGCGTCTATTATAGATTTAGAAATATATCTTGTAATAAATAATCCGAGTATAACACTGAGAATAGATATTCCTAAGACAGATATAAGTCCGGTGCGATATGCCAGAGTTATCTTCTCTTTAGCTTCTGCCGAGCCACGCAGGTTCATCTCTACTAAGTCATGCAGTGTTTGGTTTGCTTTATCAAAATATTTTTTTACAGCTCCTGTTGTTATTAAGATTTTGGCACTGTCATCTAAGTTTTGTTTGGACATCTCATAGATTTTATCATGCTCGGTGATATATTTGTCCCAGTATTTAACAAAATCATTATAAGCTTCTTCTTCCTCTTCTAATAAGATAAATTTTTTGTACTCTTTTGTACTTTTATCTATTTTTTCTAACATCAGATTTATCTCGTCTTCTATTTTTAGCATTTCGTCTTTGTCTGTGGAGAGTAGATGCTCAAATTCCAGAACGCGAAAATCTGATATATTATTGTCTATTCGGTTAGCTAAGTTTGTAGAAGGCATCCAGTTATCGGTGACTATAAAAGAGTTACTATTAATAATATATATTTGAGAATAAGCAAATATTCCCAAAATGATAGTTAATAACATAAGGGTACTAAACCCTATTAACATACGTGTTTTGATTTTAAGATTTCCCATAATTTTAAATATTAAATATTTTATTTCTGTTTTACAAAAGTATAATAATATTTCAATAATAATATTTTTTTTTTTAATATACGTAAAAATACTAAAAAAATAATTATTTTTGCAAAAAAAAGATAAGATATGGAAGATTTAATAATAGCAGTAGATTCGTTTGATAATCAATTATATAGAATATCAAAATTAGAAGCTCATCTAAATGGTGGAGTTTTACATCGTGCTTTTTCTATTTTTATTTACAATGATAAAAAAGCCATGTTGCTACAACGTAGAGCTTTACATAAATATCATTCGGCTGGTATATGGAGTAATGCGTGCTGTTCGCATCCGAGATGGGAGGAGGACATAAATAGTGCAGTGCATAGACGTTTGAAAGAAGAAATGGGATTTGATTGTGAGATGAAAGAAATTTTTACCTTTATATATAAAGCCGAATTAGAAAATTCTATTACCGAGCATGAATTAGACCACGTATTTATTGGACGTTACAATGGAGAAATAGAAGCTTCTAAAGAAGAAGTAGAACAATGGAAGTGGATAGAATACAATCAATTAACAAAAGAAATGGCAGAAAAACCGGAACGTTTTTCTGTATGGTTTACCATCGCGCTTCCTAAGGTTTTAGAATATATTAAAAATAATAATCAATAAATTATGAACATTATAGATTTCATTCAAAAATTAGGATTCAAAAAAGATTTGTTTATTTATACAAAAAATTGGTAGCGTATAAAAATAGTGACCAAAATTCAAATTTACTGATTTT
>DYQJ01000177.1 GCA_020719345.1 Draconibacterium orientale
GAAAAATCAGTAAATTTGAATTTTGGTCACTATTTTTATACGCTACCAACTATTTTATAAATTTGTCAAATAAGAAAAGTATATTTTACAAATTAAATCTTAAAATTATGAAGCAAATAATTTTTTTATCAAGTGTTATTTTGATGGTGTCTTTTTTGTGGAGTTGTAAGGATAAAGAAGAAGAAATTCCTGCCGATTGTAGTAAAGTTCATTGGAATCATGACGAGCAGAAGGAATGGGTAAATTTGTGTACGGGATACAACGCATGTAGTGGAAAAAATCAGTCTCCAATAAATATTACCGAAACGGTTGCTAATCCTAATTTACCTTCTTTAGTTTTTGAATACTCGGAAACTCCGACCGAGATAGAAAACAAAGTGTACACCATAGAGTTTGTTTGTGAAGAAGGAAATAAGTTAGTCATTGGTGAACGCGAGTACAAATTGATACAGTTTCACTATCATGCAAAGAGTGAACATCAGATAAACGGCACGAATTATCCGTTAGAAGTTCATTTTGTGCATAAATCTTCGGATACCGATTTTGCTGTCGTAGGGGTATTTTTTGAAGAAGGCGAAGAAAATCCGCTTTTCGCTAAGTATTTAGCGCATTTTCCGGCTGCCGAAGATAAATATATTGACACCGCAAAAATCTTCTTAGAAAAACTTTTACCCGAGAATAAGAGCTTTTATCATTACTCTGGTTCACTTACTACTCCGCCATGCTCGGAGGTTGTAAATTGGTACGTTTTGAAAAATAAAATCACTGCCTCCTCAGCACAAATAGCACAAATGCAAAGTATTCTAAATGATAATTACCTAAGTACGCAAGAGATAAATGGTCGTATCGTATATACGAAAGACGAATAATTGCATACTATAAATGGCAATTTTGGCAAAGTTGAAAATAAAATAAGATTTTTCTTTTAAAATACAATTTTTTTTTTAATTTTGCATTCTTAATTTTAATTCTAATCAAAATTGTATCAAAATGAAGAAGAATTTTTTTGTTATAAGCTTAATAAGCTTTATTTTTATGTTAATGTTGTCTTGCAAACAGGACGAGACGATTCCGACAGTTAGTGTTACTTTTGGTAATAATATTAGTTCAGGTTGGTATGGAGATACTATAAAGATGTCCGTTGATGTTCAGTGTGAAAATGATTTCTCTGTAACTATAACTAATAATCACGACACACAAAAACACGAACAAACATATTCTGCCGGTTCTACTACTGTTAAGTTTAATTATTTGATTCCTACAACTTTATCTAACGGTGATAAAGTAAAAGTAACTGTTATAGTAAAAGATACAGAAACAGATTTGACCGAAACTGTAGAGGTGGAAATAGGTATTACTAATGCAAATATTCATAAAACTATTTATCATCAAGGCGTTATAAGTGCCGACGAAACCTGGCTCGCCGCAGATAACCACATAGTAAAAGGTAGCTTAATAATCTCCGGCTGCGAAGTAACTATAGAACCCGGAACAGTTGTCAAAGTTAAAGACGGCTACTCAATAAAAATAACCGGACAAAATACAAAGCTGACAGCAATCGGTACCGACGAGAAAATTATCACTTTCACTTCTTTTTCGGAAACCCCTGCACCGGGCGCATGGGGAGGTTTGCAATTTACAACCGGTATAAACAACACAACCACAATGAAATATTGTAAAATAGAATATGCAGGCAGTAACGACTCATACGGCACTGTTTATATCAATGATGCTACTCTTAGCATAGAAAATACTGAAATATCTAATTCTAAAACTTACGGTATTGTTGCTAATGACAATGGGTTTGTTTCATTTCAAGATAATACAATAAAAAATTGCAGCAATCCGGCTATAAAAATCAGTCCGAATCAGACACACACAATAGGACTAAATAATCAAATAAGTCCCGAATTGGGAATAGAAATAACAGGTGGAACTTTTATGCAAAACGCGGCTACGTGGCTCAAACAAACTACACCATATATCATTAGCAATGATTTATTTATCAAAGGCGCAAACAATCCAACGCTGACAATAGCAAAGGGAAGTATTTTGAAAATAAAGACTGGAGTTAAGATAGAAATTGGAGCAACAGCAAACTACGGAACGTTGATAGCAATAGGAGGGGAGACAGAGCAAATAATTTTTACTTCCTTCAGCATCACGCCTCAGATGGGAGATTGGAGCTATATTATGTTTAAAGAAGGTGCAACTAATTGTATATTAGAATATTGTCAGATAGAATATGGTGGCAGCAATTCAAGTTACGGAATGATAGATTTACAAAACAATGCCATTCTAAAAATTAAAAATTGCACACTATCTAATTCTAAAAATTTCGCCGTAGAAACCGAAGATAGTAATGGTTTTGCCGAGTTTACAAATAATACTATCAATGGAACGACTGGGCATCTTATGAAAATAAAAGGCACGTATGTTCATACAATAGGTACAGGAAACTCTTTTAATGTCACCGAAAATACAGGAGTTCTGGTAACAGGAGCTGCCGAGAGTTATAATTATGTAAAAGCAGATGCTACATGGAAGGCATTGAGTTGTGCTTATTACATAGAAGACCCGATTATAGTGCGAAACAATGCTACACTTACTATAGAAGCCGGTGCAAAATTAAAATTTAATGCAGGTGAATATTTACAAATAGGACATTCTAGCGAACATGGAAAACTCGTAGCCATAGGAACAGCAGACGCTCGTATAGAGTTCACCTCCTCAAGTCCTACCCCGCAAAAAGGAGACTGGAGAGGAATATATTTTAGCACTTTTACACTTAATCAATCTATAATAGACTATGCCGTAATAAGTTATGGAGGTTCCAGCTCGTCATATCAAGGTAACATAGCAGTAGACCCATCGGGAGCAGGAAATCCGACAATACAAAACTGCGAAATCCATAATTCTAAATACTACGGAATAGTGAAAAAAGAAGTTAGTAATCAAATAGGTAATCCTACGTTGATAAATAACACCTATCACGACAACAACTCAGGTGATACAAATTAATGAGATATCAGAATTAGTAAGTTATACTATAAACGGCAACTTGCCAAAGTTGAAAACTTTGGCAAGTTTTTTTACAAACTTTTTACTTTACTAATTTACAATAATCAAGTATTGTTCGTAACAATTGTTTCTATCACATTTAAGAGAAAAATTAATCTATCACTTACATTTAATAGTTCAATATATTTTTGCTCGGCTTCATGAGTTTTATTATACTTGTAGAGAGCAATAATTTCTTTAACAATTTGATGCAATCGGATATGTTGTTCTTCAAATTCTATCATCTCTTTAATATGCCCGTACATTTTTTTCCCTTTGCTTTGGTACCATTTTCCCAATTCACACTGCGTATGGTCTATTGCTTGCTCATTGGTTATCGCTTGCTTACCGTGGCTACCCACGTAATCTTGGACAAAATTTTGAACCATATAAGGAATATAAGGTCATATAAGATTGACTGGTACAACTTATATGACCTTATAATTCTTATATGGTTCAAAATTTTGTCCAACTTTATAAGGGTAGCCGAACATAATTGATAAAATTAATTTTTTCATGGTATTTAAGTTTTAATGACTTTTAATAATTTAATTGATTGGTTATTATGAACGATATTTATAAAATATGTTCCAACTGAAAATTCAAAAAAATCAATTTGATAAATCTGTGATGTAAATTTGCCTGTTTGAATTATTTTACCGTTAATGTCTGTAATAATAAATTCTAGATTATTTGAAACAAAATCATTTTCAGTAATTTCTATTGTTACATAGTTTGATGTCGGATTTGGAAACACAATTATTTCAATATTTGATAATTTATTTTCTGAAATATTTGAAATTACAAAATTCCCTTGTTGAAATCCCTGTGATACAAAAATTTGATTTTTAAAATATGTTTCTGTTAAAACTTCACCGATTGACCAATCTAATTGGTAAGTAGAATTATTATAATTATCACCTGCTGAACTTATCACCTGAGGCGAAATTGTTTGTGCTATCGTTGAATTAATCAACAATGCAATTATAAATAAAATCAGTATTTTTTTCATGTTTCTAAAATTTTATTTTGCATAACATTATTATATATCCAATTGCGCTTTTAACACCTTATATACGCAAGTTTCTCCTTCTTAATCTTCTGCATGCAGTTGCGTCTATAAGCCATAGTAAATGCAATTGCCTTCGCAAACTTAAATAAAAACTTTTTAATTACAAAGCATTTTTATACTTTTTTCAAAATATTTTTGGTTCTTCTATCTTTTTGTGGAATACCTAAATTTTTACGGATTTTAATTTTTTCTTATTACAAAATCTTGCGAGAACTTTTTGATAATCAATATCTCGCAGAGTTTCACAAAATTTTCCACAAAAATCACAGAAGAACCATATTAGTTTAATTTACTTTGCGTTTCTGCGTCTTTGCGTGATAATTAATTTTCCTTTCACGCAAAGTCGCAAAGTTTTAAAATATAGGTTTAATTTGCTTTGCGTCTTTGCGTGATAAGTAATATGTATGAAATAACTTTCTAAATTCATTTGTGTATAATATGGTAAAATTAAACCACATAGGCACATAGACTCATAGAAAAATTAAGATTTTATAAACAACCCATTACTAATTAATTTTCCACAAAAAATATTCAAGAATCATAATATTTTATTTTTTCACAAAAAAAGAGAAATCAAAATATTCCATTAAGATACCGGTTTTATAAAAGAACAAAAAAGCGAGGACAGCAAATACGGGAATGTTACTAAAACAAGAAACAATAAACAGTCGCAAAGAGGTTACTTCGTTTCGGCGGTAGTATGGAATATAAAATAGCCACTTGAAGATGATACAGACAGCCGCCGCTACGGCAAACCAAATCAAATTCTCCTTGTTCTGATTGTTGAATCCCACAAAGATACACATTACGGAGGTGATGATATTTGCCCAGAACGACCCGGTGAGACTTCTCCAGAGTGAAACCCCATATCTTCCGGTGAACATCCATATAGTAAAAGCATCGATTAAGACAAATACGATTATTAGCATCAAAACAACAAAAGTAAACGGTGTTATTATAGAATATGTCATTGTATAAAAAATTATTTGGATTTCTCGCCGATAAAATTATCTAACTTGTTCTTAAAAAAGACATTGAAAGAGGTTAAGCTGCCATAAATACGGGTTATATATTGTTGTAGTTCCACTTTTTCGGCATCGTCAAATTTTTCTTCGCTATTTATTCTTTGCTCCATAACTATGAGACGGTCACGTACCATAACTATTTTGTGAAAGAATGTATCTATTGGCATTTCGTACCCCTTCAGATTTTTGTCCCCGGGTTCAAATATTATTTTGCCGTTTTTCCACTTGTCCGCAATATTGACGGTCTCTTGAATATCCGAAAAACGTCTGATAATGTTGATAATAGAATTTTCTACATGCTCGAAGCTTATCAAATCATCGGCAGCTTCTAAGGCATCTATTATTTCTAAACCTTCATACGATTTCGCTATTTTTCTTGTTCCTGTACTAATAAAGGTTATTAGATAATAGTCTAATTTAGACTGAATTATCACGCCATCTCCATATTCTTTATGTCTGATGCGTGAACCTATACCAAGTTCTTTTTTTTCCATGAGTTTAATATTTTAAATTTAAAAGACTGTTTTTATTTTCCCTACAATAGTTCCTATATCATTAAGATTATTTGGCTCGTCATAGACAGCAAGATTTTCTATCTCCTTGTCTGTTAATACATTTAATTGTTTCAATAATTTAATAACTACGGGCGGTATAACATACATCGCCCCGCTTTCTATTTTGAGAGCTATGCCGATGTTTCTGTTTTTTACCCCGATACAATACACGCCTTCGGCGTCTATCTTTCCTATAAGTTTACCTTTACTAAATTTAATCAAGTCACTACAAAATCCATCTGTTCCGGCTACCATAAAAGGATTTTCGGTCATTGACTCAAATATTCGGTTGCAGTTCTTTTGCATCTCCGCGTCCAAATTTTCAGGATTGGATAGTTTGGCAAAAGCGAGTGCCATGTTTTTTAGCGGCAACGCATGTACCGGTGCCGAGCAACCATCTATGCCTAAGAGAATTTCTTGGCGAGGCACTTCCGTAAAAAAAGAAAATATATTTAATATTTCCTGTTGACAAGGGTTGTCAATGTCTAAATAGTTATCAATGCGATAGTTTTTATGCTGACAGACTGCAAGCATTCCGGCATGTTTACCGGAGCAGTCACTAAAAAGAGGAGTCAGTTCAATATTTGCTCTTGCAACGGCTAACGCATATTTGTAACTTAGTGACGGCACTACTCCGCCCAAAATGTTTTCTGCATTTAGTCCTATCTTCGTTAAAATACTATTTACCGCCAATCTATGCGGTTCTTCTCCGTAATGAGACGAGCAAATAACTGCCAACTCTTGATTACTAAGCTTATATCTATCTGCGGCTCCACTAATAAGGACATTCATTGCTTGAATAGGTTTTGCTGCAGAACGCATATAAGTTATTTTATTTGCTTCGCCAAGTTCATAAAGTGTTTCGGCTCTGTTGTTTACTACCACAACGTCGCCTCGGAAAATAGACTCTACTATTTGTCCACGAGTAATTTCTATTAATTTTTCTGCCATGTCATTGTAATTTTATTGCAAAATAAAACAATTATCTTTTTTTTCAAAAAAAAATATTAATTTTGTTTTAAAATAAAATTAATCTTTACAAAGATGAGAAAAGAAAAAGACTTCTTAGGTGAGTTACACATTCCAAAAACGGCTCTATATGGTATTCATTCTGTGCGAGCCGCCGCAAATTTCCCATGTATCTCGCCATTTCATAAAGAATGGTACATGGCAGTAGGACTAACTAAACTTGCTTGTTATCAGACATATAGAAATTTTAAGAACTCGGCTCTCGCAAAATTTGAGCCAACACAGCTACCTTTTATTTTTATAGAAGACAATATTTTAGACGTCTTAGAAAAAAGTGCAGAAGAAGTTGGAGAAGGACTACATTTTGACAACTTCATCGTACCGGCAATACAAGGAGGAGCAGGAACAAGCATTAATATGAATGTTAATGAAATTATTTCCAATCTTAGCTTGTTGCATCTCGGTTTCAAATGCGGAGACTATAATATAATAGACCCGATAGAGCATGCTAATATTTATCAATCTACTAACGATGTGATACCAACTGCCTTAAAATTAGCAACAATAAAACTCCTCGTCGAGCTGGAAGACGCTATAAACAAGCTGCGATTTAAAATAGAAACTAAAGAACGCCAATACCGAAACGTGCTTCGCATTGCGTACACGCAGATGCAGGAGGCAGTACCTTCGTCGTACGGAAAATTATTTAGCAATTATAATGATGCACTCTCGCGAGATTGGTGGCGGGTATCTAAATGTTTTGAACGCATAAAAGTTGTGAATCTCGGTGGCAGTGCGGTCGGAACTTCTATTGCGGTGCCAAGATATTTTGTCATGGAAGTGGTAACTAATTTGCAAAATATTACCAAGCTACCTATCACAAGAGGTGAAAATCTTTGTGATGCCACAAGCAACTTAGACAGCTTTGTAGAAATACATGCCATTTTGAAAGCACATGCAGTAAATCTGGAAAAGATGGTATCCGATATACGTCTGCTTGCCTCTGATTTATTGCAAAATAACGAAGTTCACATACCGAAACGACAAGTAGGAAGTAGTATAATGCCGGCAAAAGTCAATCCGGTAATCCCGGAGTTTGTTGTTTCAATAGCGCACAAAGTTTATAGTAATGATATGTTAATTTCTAATCTGTCTGCACAGGGAGTTCTTGACCTCAACCCGTATATTCCCGTCATAGGAAATGCCGTTTTAGAGTCAATAAAACTTTTGATAGCCGCAGATAACAGCTTAAAAGACAACCTATTTGAAGGACTTTATATAGATGTCAAAACAGCAGTAAATAAACTTTATAAAAGTCCTTCTATCACAACAGCACTGACGCCTTATTTGGGTTATCACAAAGCAGCATTGCTTGCAGAAAAAATGAGAGACGAAGATATAGATATTTTTCTGGCTAACGAGATATTAAATATCGTCAACCAAGAAATGCTAAGAGACATATTGGAGACACAAAATCTATTAAAAACAGGATTTGCATTGAATGATTTGCAAAAAAGAGATTAACTATGGGAAAACAAATAAACTTTTTTATGCTACCCGAAGACGTAGCAGAAATAGATGTCAAAGTTAAAGAATTGGGACTCACTATCATAGCAGAAAATATGCCCACCGAACAACCGATTGTTTTGAACAGTTTAATTAACGATTCCAAAGTATTATATCTAATGTTTAAAGAAGATTTAAAGAATATTGAAGGTAAATATATTGAAAGTCAAAAATATTTTTGGATACATCCAATGCATATTCCCGCCATAGAATATTGTAAATCTTTAAATTTACAAGAAGATAAATTAATTACACTTGGCAGGATATTTTATGATAAAGAGTTTTATAATCAGCAACATAATTATATTCCTAAGAGTGAAATATTGACTAAAAATACAGAAAAACTTTTTAGATGGTTTAAAAGCAAATTCAAACAAAAAATAGAGGGCTATCCAATCGGCAATTATACCTATAATTTTGTTAAACAGAATAATTTTGTAAGTTCTCAATAGTCGGTCAAAAATAAAAAAAATATTTACAAAAATAAA
>DYQJ01000377.1 GCA_020719345.1 Draconibacterium orientale
ATAATCCATTACATGCGCATAATAGATTACCACCACTCCCATACACCCCATATTCACGGAATCTTAGTTATAAACACGACCATGCTCCGAGATTCTTATCACTGTAGAAAATTTAGAAACTCCATTTACTCCACTGCGGTTTTATCTGGTTTCGGCGTAAACATGCGTTTTTCAAGAATTAGAAAAACAGTAGGACACTTTATAAACTATCTAACCACAAAAGTCCGTGACAATTATTATTTACGAGAAACCCCCAAAGACCGACATATTGAATACAGTATACAATTCCCCAAATTACCTTTAAAAAATGTTAAATCCTCAAAATTTTAAAAAAATAACTTCTTTTTTTAAAAAACGCATACTTCGCGAAAGTGGGGTACTTCGTATCGAAGAATACACCAGATACTCAGTAACATTTAACATAGTATAATCGTTTTAACCATTTTTCATGAATAGATTTTTTCTGTTGTACCTGTAGTGATTGAGCCTATTAAATCGCAAAAATTGGTTTCTATTTATTAAAGATATTTCCTGCTTTATCCCACGTTTTCATTCCATCAGTCCAAACATAGTCACTAGATACTACATTACCTTTTTGTATCAATTCTCGCATTTTAGATTCACTAAAAGGGCCATACTGTTTGCCGCCTCTTGAAACGTAATACTTAGAAACGCTTATTTTTTCATTTATGTCTTGATTCACTTTAGGCGTCAATGAATCATTTGTATTATCAGATTGTTCTGATATGCTGTTTCCAGTACCTACAGATTGATTTCCGAAATTCTGACTTCTAACAGCTTGAAAACAGCCTTGAAAAATCAACATAACTAAAACAATCGTTACACTAAATGTTATTTTTACAGATTTCATAATATAATTCATAATTATCATACAAAAACTAAAATCCTAACGCTATACTTACATCGTTATAATACATAGAATCCACTTTCATATTTATACCTATATCAGATGCATCAAAACCAGTGTTTGCACGTAAGGTATAACGAACATCTACAATTGTCTCACTTATCGTGAAACGAATTCCTGTAAACGCTTGGTAGGCAAAAGAAAAATCCCACGCACTAGCTGGCTTAGAGTCGTATTCACTATAAAGATAATTTTTATAGTCATAATTTTTGTAATAGTAATCCGTTCTCGTAACCTTCACATCTTTTCTATCATAAATACCTATAGTGCTAAATCCAGCCCCAAGACCTAAATATGGCTCAAACGTATCACTTGGATAGCGAACGATTACATTAGCGAGAAGCGAAAAGTTATAAATTCCTGTATCTATATCTTTTCCAACTTTTTTCCCATCCACAAGCACTCTATTTACATCATTATAATTAAATATAAAATCAGCCCCAAAACCGAGCCAATCATAATTTGGACTTAGAAAAAAATTTTGAAATCCTAATCCAAAATTTGCTCCATTTGAATATTCAAGTTCAGCATTTTTCAATTCTATACCATAAATCCTTGATAATTTGCTATTTGCTAAATATGTATAGCCGACATTACAGCCGATATATGAAATAGGAGCCCCATTTATTTTTTCTATGAAAAATATTGATATAAAAAACAGAAGTATTGATACTTTTTCTTTCATAATTTTTTTATAAGTAAATTAGACGTTATATAATCACGTTCATACCAAAAACTAGTAATACGACCTTCATTATCACCACGTAGAACTTGTACTTTACCATACTCAATATCTCTTACAGTACCCCAAAAACTCTTACTGGATTTATCATAAAGTTTTGTTCCTATTG
>DYQJ01000178.1 GCA_020719345.1 Draconibacterium orientale
TATGCACTTTTGAGGTGAGATTAGGGTACTTTTCCATCTTTATGAATAATATAGGCTAAGTTCATTTTTTATTTTTCTATAACGATTTTAAATTAACAACATCTTTTTTTTGCAAATATAATATTTTTTATCTAAAAATAAATAAAACGTCAAAATATAATAAATCAAAATTATATTCAGACGTTTATGGTTTAATTCCTGCTTTAAAGAAAAATAGATTTGACAACTTTTAAAAAGTTGTCAAATCTGTAATAATCACAACATTAATAAATAATTATCTTTTCGGTAGATATTATTCCTTCTTTAGCGTTGATAAATTGCAAGAGGTAAACTCCGGCAGTCAAATTGTTACGATACAATACGTATTTAGTATTTGTTTCCAGAGTTTCAGTTTTGATAATTTTGCCGGTAATATCAATCAAATTAACGGTATATTCGGTGACTTCTTCACTTTTAACATTTATATAAGTGTAATCTTTAAACGGATTTGGAGAGACCGATATATTTTTTGTTTCCGCATTTTTGTCAGTTGTTTGAACTATATTTATAGGAATGTTCCAGTTTGCTCCGCCATTGCTATTCCATGTATTGTTTCCATATTTGATGACAAAATTCAGTACCGTAACCTTCTGTGCTTCATCATTAAAAGGTCTAAATGTTAAGTAATATACCGTAGCATCGGCGTTATCTTTGATAAGCGTGGTACCTACTACATCCGCAGATGGAGTTGTTCCTTCTGGCTGATAAACAATATTAGGCATTTTCCAACCGTTTACTCCCCAATGCAATTTTCCTGTGTACTGCAATAGCGTAGGGTCATTTTTGATAAATACTGTTATCTCGTCATTTTGTGTGGGATTTTCCGGGAACCAGCTTACTCCGTTATCAATGTTATCAAGCACATTAATATTCATTTTATAGCTGTATTCGCTATATCTTCCTTCCGAGTCTTTTACTTTGAACTTAAAAAAAGTATAAGGTGTTCCCGCTTCTGTTGTTGCAGGTTCAAATTTTAATAGAGTCAAATCTGCGCATTCTTGATTTTGTGTGACTATATTTCCATCATATTTTAATTCACCTGCCGAGTTGAGTTCTACTATTTGTATTCCACTAAAAGTTGCCCCCGAATTGCTGATAAAAGGGAAATTAGCTTCACTAAAGGTGTAAATATCATTTACCAACATATTTATAGAAGCATTATTGCTTAGCGGTTTTAAGTCAAATACATTTATTTTCATGGTATAAGTAGCGATACTATATCTACCTTGATTATCTTTAACTTTAAAAGTAAAATATGCGTATGGTTCTCCCCAGGCATCTTGTGACGGTCTGAAAATCAATTTTGTAACATCGGTATAATCAGTATTAGCTGTCACATCATTGTTAATTTGGTATTCTAAGTCACCTGCGGTTTCGGTTTCTATTATTTTTATTCCGTCAAAAGTAGCCCCGTTGTTTCCGACAAAATAAAAATCCTCCGCTTTGAATTGATAATCTACATTCACCGAAGTAGTTACCGTTTCATCTGCTCCTATTGGGTCTTCTCCTGGCGTATTGTTTATTGTAATAATATAATTTTTACCACCATTGTTATCCCATATTTCTCCATTCTTAATAACAAAAGCAATTTTATTGACTACTTGTGCTTCATTGTTGAAAGAACCTAATACGACAGTAAATTTTCCATCATTATCTTCATCTGTAAATGGAGTTTGCGCTGCAGTTTGTAGCGGACTTGTATTCGGTGGAAAATAGACAGAATTAGGCAATGTCCATGTGTCTCCATCTGGATTTACTCCCCAATGTAAAATAGTTTGGTCATCGGCATAATCACAGTGAATAGTAACTTTTTCGTTCAATGTTGGTTCTACTGGAGTCCAGTAAACATCGGAACTAACTGCTCCTCCACCTTCACCTACCCATACGTGTTGAATAGTGGATTTAGCGATATTTCCTTTGCTGTCCACTGCTTCTATGTAATAATCAATAAGAACCTTTTTTTGTCCTTTTATTTCTGCCGAATATTCGTCTGCTTTGTAAGTCGGTATAGGATTAGTTATAGAAGTTATAGTTTTTGCTTCCATCGTTATTTCTTGCCACTCTCCCACTCCACTGCCTCCGTTATATGTCTCATTAACAATAGTATTAATCTCATTTTTACCGTCTTCATCTATTCGGTATTTCAATTTAACATAATTTAATCCGCTGTAATCAAAGACGTAAGTCCATATTTTAAAGTCTGTAGGCATGAAATTATCTTCCCATTCTATCTCGCCGGGATTGTATGGTTCGCGTTGCGGCAAATAAATAGATGGCTCTGTTAGGTCGTTTCCTGTAGCAACTATGTTAAGTGCTTGTGCTGTAGCTAAGTTACAAGCTCGTGCCGGATGTGAGTCCCACATTTCTGTTCCGTCCCAGTACCAGTAGCAGCTTGTTTGCGAATTAAGATAATATTTCCATGACAAAGTGGTAAAATTGCTATTCGGATTAATTTGATTTGCTGTTCGCACAATATTATTAGTAGCAGTTACAATTCCCCAACTATTTCTGTCGGGACTGTAATTAGGAGTTCCCATATAAGTTCCTGGGTCAGCATTCCATTTTTTAAATTCAGGGTCTCCTGAGTCTGCTCCTACCCAGCTTCCATCTTGCACATGAATTACATCGGTTTCACTTGGCGGGAACATATCTAAATAATCTTGTACTGTTGTACAGACAAAACGGCTGGAATTATTTTTTACCCAGTTAGTAAATTCTTGAAAATTACCACCATAATATCCTTCCGAACCGCCTCCATAGTTGTCACCGTCATGATGCAAAACAATTAAAATAGGATGATTGGGGTCAGTGTTATATTCTTCTAATTGACTCATTACTGCCTCATAATTTAATGCTCCAAATCCGCCACGTCCGTCTTCATTTCCGAGATATCTGGAAGTAGGTATGGCAATAATTTTATAGGTATTTGCTGTCTGTGGGTCTACATACTGCACATAATGAGGACGATGCGCCCAAGCTGATGAAACAGGTACAGGCGCCCATAGTCCATTTAATTGTTTCCAATCTTTTGGGTCTGGATTTATGACATCTGCTTTATTAGCCCGCAAAACTCCGGCGGCATCACTTATAGGATAGTTTTCTGTAGCACGTTCAAAATTGAAATTGTCTATCATTACCCATTGCAGTCCCTCGTCAACTAACGCTGGAATCATTCGTTCCGAAAAAGCGTTCTCCGGCGGAAATATACCTTTAGAATAAGTATAATTAGGAAAATTAGCTGCAAAAATAGCTTTATGGTCTTGAATAGATTTTCTTATGTCTCCATAATCAATAAGTCCCATTAGGGGGTGATGATATCCGAAGGCAACTAAATCCAAACGTGGATTTCCTTTGGCAGTTTTTTGAGCAGTGATATAATTCCAGCTGCTCTTCCAGTTAACAAATCCTTGTCCGCCATTTTCTAAGGTGTTAAGATTTTCTACCAACGAGCCGGAGAAGCTTACTTGCGCGCCGAAGTTCGCAAGATTAGCATCTATCCCTTTCTGAACTGCATTTTTAGGCCAGTCAGTATAAGGACCTGTGCGGGAGAAAAAAACATCAAACAAGTTGTAACTGTACACATTACTGTTATGAGTTTCTATGACACTTTGATACGGCATATAAATTGGCTGATGCATGTGCCAATGAAAAGCTATATAAATAGGAGGATTAGTGCGAAGCGAATCATTGGAAGATTGCGCCCATGTTGTCTGTTGCAACATAAAAAGGCATAAAAAAAGCGAGAAAAAATAATGAGTTTTCATAATTGTAAGAATTATTTTGTTAATAAAAAACTTTCAAATGTACAAAAAAAAAGATTATAAAATCATTTTTAATTAAATATATTTGCGAAAACGAAACCGCAAACGTTGTAATTTATCTTTTTTTAGAAAATTTTATCTTTTTATTAAAAAAAAATTTTATAATCAAAAAAAAATAAATATCTTTGTGTTGTAACAAAAGTAAGTTTAATTATGTTAGAAAAGATTTTCATACGAGGGCGAAATATTTACCCGCAAATAGATTTCAATCAGGAGACGGGATTCTTTCAAGTCTCAGGACGTTCCCTGCCGGAGGACGTTGACGCTTTTTATATACCAGTGATTTCCTGGTTAGAGAAGTATGTGCAAGACCCAAGTAATTACACCGAGTTTGTATTCAAATTTGACTATTACAACTCGTCCACTGCAAGAAAAATTATTGATATAATGCTTATGTTAGAGAGAATATCACATAATTTTGATAACAAAAAAGTTAAGGTAATATGGTATTATGATGACGGCGACGAGGTCATGAAGGATAACGGCGACGATTTTAAAAATGTCATAAAAGTGGATTTTGAAGTGCGTCTAAATGAAAAAACAAAAATAGATGTCAGAAATTAATTTTTATAAATATCAAGGTGCCGGTAATGATTTTATCTTGATAGATGCTTATGATAAAAAGATAGAATTATCGCAACCGGTTATATATCAATTATGTTCACGCCGATTTGGAATAGGCGCAGATGGACTGATGCTCTTGAAAAAACATGATTATTATGACTTCGAGATGATTTATTATAACGCGGACGGACTTCAGGGAACAATGTGTGGAAATGGTGGACGTTGTATAGTAAGTTTCGCAAAAAAACTCGGACTAATAAAAGACTTTACCCGATTTATTGCAATAGACGGAGAACATGAAGCTTATATTTATGATAATGACATAGTTAAACTTAAAATGCAAGACGTCAAAGACATTGAAATCTATCATAACTATTATTTTCTTAATACCGGCTCGCCGCATTATGTAGAATTTGTAGATGATATTCAAAATATTGATGTAGTACAGTTAGGGAAAAAAATAAGATACAGTAAAGACTTTGAACCTGAAGGAACAAATGTCAATTTTGCTCAGATAATGCAAGATATTTTAAAAATTAGAACTTACGAACGCGGCGTAGAAGATGAAACCTTGGCTTGCGGAACGGGAAGTGTCGCATTGGCACTCGCATACACCAAACGCAGTGAATCTTACATCTCGCCAATTAAAATACATGCACTCGGAGGCGAGCTGCGTGTGTATTTCAAATACTTAGACAACTATTTTTCAGATATATGGTTGGAAGGTCCTGCAAAATTTGTCTTTCAAGGCGAAGTAACAATATAATATACTATAAGTAAATTATAAATTCCGAAGTTATTTTTTTAATTTTACTAAACGGCAACTTGCCAAAGTTTTCAACTTTGGCAAGTTAAAACTCTACAGTCGTTTCATCTCCTGCTATGTTTCTTATTTTCATGCGCAAAGGTTTTTTGTCACATATTATTTTGCTGTTCCAAAATTCTTTGGTCTTTTTGCCGTTGTTTATCAAATAGCCATTTTTGTCTATTTTTATTTCATAATCGCTTGTCCATCTGTATGCCGATGCTGTACAATCTATTGATATTAATTCTATTAGCTCTAAACCATTTTCGCTTATTTCTATCGGCTTAAATTTTTTAGTAGTCAATGTATCTTCTTCTTCATTTTCGCTGTCTTCTTCTTCTTCTTTTTCATCTGACATCAGTCCTTTGTCATTAAACATTTTCTTTTGGTTGTATTCACTAATTTTTGTTAATAAACGGTCGCTTATAAAGTTTTTAATTTCTATTTCCCATTTATTATTAATGATTAAACATTGGTATTCAACAATGTCATTTACAATTACTTCGTCTAAAACTTCTTTCAAATCGCGGAGGACTATTTTAATCAATATTTTAAAACTTTGCAACTTTGCGTGAAAATCACAAATATTACTTAAGAACCATAAAAATTGAGAATTACACAATAAATAGAGGTTAAATTTTAAGTTTTTAATTTATTGTTTACCCGACAAACAATATTTTACCGCAATCATACAAATAAGAATTGTCTAAACAAATAATTTCTATATCGTGTTTCTCACATATATTTTTGATAATATTAGCGTCGTCATGAAGCAAAATATTTCCACAAAAGAACAATTTATTTTCGTACATTCCGGTACAACCACCAAAAAAACCATGTTTGTGGTCATATATTCTTATTTGACTCGGCGAAAAATAATATACTTCTAAGTTCTGTTGTTTCAATGTTTTTAGGATTCCTAAATCGGAAGTAATAAAAACTGTTTCATTTACAACGAGTAAGCTGCACGCTGTATAAGCTTGCGGCAGATTAAATATTTTCTTTTCTCTGTTAAAAGATTTTATTTTGGGGTCAGTATATTTTATCTTATGAAAGAAAAAATTACGAGTAGCCACACAATTGTATGCCGTTGTATTGGCTAACTCATAACCTATATTAGTATTTCCGAAATTGTAACTAATGTTATGTTTTTCAAAAAAAAATAATAGTTCTTGTGGAGAGTTTGGGGCAACTATCAAATTATTATCTTCTTGATAAATAAATATATCCGGATGTCCGGAGATTGAATTATATGTAATATTTCTTGTCTCAAACAAAAAAATATCTTCTGTATAATTACATAATCTTTTAATAGTTGTTTCAGAGACTCTTTTATCTATAATGGCATACATAACTTGAGTATTTTATTTATTTCCAGTCCCCGTTTTCTTTGATAATATTAATCAGTTCGTTGAGAGCATCTTTTTCGGGAATGTTTTTTTTTATTACTTCTTTTTGTTTGTACAAATTTATTTTTCCTTCTCCTGCTCCTACGTATCCGTAATGTGCATCTGCCATTTCTCCGGGTCCGTTGACGATACAACCCATTATGGCAATTTTTAATCCTGTCAAATGTTCGGTATGTTTGCGTATTTCTTTTGCTGCATGTTGGATATCGTACAAAGTTCGTCCACATGAGGGACAAGAAATATATTCTGTTTTGGTAATTCTCAACTTAGAAGCTTGTAATATATAAAACGATGTATTTACTATCTCGTTACTATCTAATATGTTATTAGATATAAATATTCCGTTTACAAATCCGTCAATCAAAAAGACACTTAAATCAATAGAAGCTTTAATTTGCATGTCTGTTAAATTGCTGTCCGTATATTTTTGTTTGAAAATAAGTGGACAATTATTATTTATTTGCTTCAGAAAATATAAAATACTTCGCATCTCTCCTATATAATTGTCGTTGAGTATCTCTAATACAAGAACATTATTTTCTTGATTTACAATTGCTTGAAAATAATCTTTTGTAATATCTGCATAATTGAGAGTAATAAAATTTAATATATTAGATTTCTTTTTAGCATAAAAGAACTCGTCTATTGTAAAAATAGGGAAACAATTTTGTGTGTCGGCGAGCAGATTCCACGTTAAATAGTCAATAATTATATTTTGATTGTTATAATTCTCTAAATCTTTTCGCGCTCCGAGATAAATAAAATCTGCTTTTTTCGGGTTTACTGTATAATTATTTGATATATCAGCAATTACAATAGGCGGTTTGGAATGTCCTATGTTAAAATATGTCTCTGTTTGTCGCAAATTTTGATTAAAGCTGTCAAAAAATATATCTTTTTTTGGTAAAATTCTTTGATTTTTGCGTTCTGTTGCGTGTCTGACAATGGCTTTTGCTACGGGAATTTCTTTTTCGGGACTTTCGGTTAGCGAGACTCGTATAGTATCTCCAATACCGTCTATCAGCAAAGCACCAATTCCGATGGCAGATTTTATTCGGGCATCTTCTCCTTCTCCTGCTTCTGTTACACCAAGATGCAACGGAAATAACATATCTTCTTCTCGCATTCGGCAAATCAACATTCTGCACGCTCTGACCATGATTAGTGTATTGCTTGATTTTAAGGAGACTACAATATTATTGAAGTTCTGTTGTTTGCAAATTCGTAAATATTCTAACGTTTGCTCGACCATTCCCAGCGGAGTGTCTCCGTATTTTTCTACTATCCGAGCCGACAAAGAGCCATGATTGGTACCTATTCGTATAGCGGTATTATGTTGTTTGCATATTTTTATCAGTGCTATCAATTTTTCTTCGGCTTGAGTCATTTGTTGTTCATAACTGATAGTATTGCTGACAAAATTTCCCGGATTCACACGTATTTTTTCTACTATTTTGGCAGCAGCTTCGGCGATTTTATTATTAAAATGTATATCAGCTATTAACGGATTCGGAAAACCTTGTTGTCTTATACGATTTTTTATTTGCTCCAATGCTTCCACATCTTTGATTGATGGCGTTGTTAGCCGCACATAATCAGCATTTTGCTCTATAATTTTTATCACTTGTTCCACACTCTGCTCAATATTTTGAGTATTAGTAGAAGTCATGGATTGCAAAGCAATAGGAGAATTACCGCCTATTGTAGTATCTCCTATTTTTATTTGTAACGTATTGATTCTATTATAATTAATTATATCTTCAGTATATTTCATTGTTTTATTTTATTATTGCCACTAAATTCACAAAACTACAGGCTACCCGTATAAAATTTTAAAACGTATTTTTTTGTCAATTTCAATATCTATTTAGAATTTATTTTTTTCAATAATTCAGCAATTAATTTTTCTTTTTCTTTCAATAATTCAGCAATTAATTTTTCTTTCAATAATTCAGCAATTAATTTTTCTTTTTCTTTCAATAATTCATCTTTTTCTTTAATCGCTTTTTCGTATTTTCCAA
>DYQJ01000378.1 GCA_020719345.1 Draconibacterium orientale
CTACCACAGGCATCGGCACTGACTCCCTTGTTGAAGCGAATATAAATACAGGAGAACAAACAATAATAAACGCAATAATAGTTAATTAATTATAAAATAAAAATAACAGACAGTACGGGTTTATTTGAATTTCGCTTTTTAGATAGCGACAGTCCTATGTTATACGTTGGTAACAGCGAGATTGTTTGGAGTAACTCCCTACGTTACCAAGCCCGATACACAAGTAACACAGTAGCAAGTACAGACACTGCCTATTTGTACGTTTACGACAAATTCGACAACCTATTAAAAACTATTACTGTTAATAGTGCGACTATTTCGGCAGTTAATACAATGACTATATCGGTTACTGAAATAAAATTAGAAACGAAATATCAAGAAAATAAAGCATTTGGGGAAATTGATAGTGCTGTTTTGCCCACCATAACATTTACAAACTTAGAAAATGATATTTTAATTGCTAATACAAGAAATAACGATTTTTTATTTAGTGTCGACAACGTAACGTGGCACGCTGATAAATTGCCAATTTCTGAAACAGGAGCGAACGGCACTAAAACCTTATACATAAAAAGGAATAAAAATACCTATGGGTTTGCAAATGCCGACATAGTCTTTACAAATGGCACTATTACGCAAACTTTGCGAATAAAATCAAATCTAAAAAGCATTTTAAACGATGTCTGGCAAACTCCTACATTATTGAATAGTTGGGTAAATTACGCAGGCGTGCAAGGAGTGGAATTTTTAAAGACACGTGATGACGTTGTTTTTATTCACGGTACTGTTTGCTCTGGTACTGATTTTACAATTTTTCAACTACCCGAAAATTACCGACCTTTATCACTGCTTATTTTCCCTACCGACGATAACGGCACACACGCCACAATAACAATTTCAATGACTGGCAATGTTAAAGTCGCCAACATAGCTAATAACACAGCTTTATCGCTTAATATTTGCTTTAAAATATAGCCAAAACACGCCAAACAAAACAATATTATTATTTAATAGTTATATTTGTCTGTTCGCATAAACGTAAAATATGGCTAATTATACTACTTTTGAAATATGGAAAAACGCTACTCACAGCGAAAAGACTAATTTTTATAAAATTCTGCAAGCCGTTGTAAGTAACAGCTATTCAAACGCTTACAAAATTATTAAATCTTTAACTTTAAATCAGAATACCGAGCTAACAAGTAATTTGTATGAATTATTTAAAAGCGTAACCAATAGCAACGGCAGGGATTTGGCAGGTATTTTAAACGATGTTTACGATAGTGATTTAGAAGCTTTTCGGGTAAAAATTGATGAGACATTACCTTTTTTAAACGCAAATGAAGACGATACAGACTACATTTTTTTAACTGTTGAAAAAACGGCAAATTTTATTAATGTTGTTGAAACTGATGACAGTAGCGACTATTACTTACGAATATCTGCAACTGGACAATTATTTTGTTATCCTAAAGATGACCTTATACAAGCCCTAAGAGAAACCTCAGACACGCAATTACTTGATAAATCTACCACAGGCGATGCACGAGCTGTACGATTAGGGCGAGGTTATTATTTTAACGGCACTGATAATAAAATTACTTTAGACTTTTACCAACAGGGAGAAACGCCTTTTTATTTTGAAAGCTCTTTTATTTATACTGGTAATCCTTTAAATATAGGGCTATTTCAAAGTAGTTATACGTACAGTAATAAAGGAATAGCAATAAGATTATTAGACATAAACAAATGTACCCTAACCAT
>DYQJ01000179.1 GCA_020719345.1 Draconibacterium orientale
AACTTTTTGAGTAATTATTTTAAAATATGGTAACTTACAAATGAAAGATGCCTTATATCTGTTGTTTCATTTTTATAAAACATAACGAAAAACAATTTGCGCTGTGCTGGCTTTTGCTCCTAAATAGCACGAATGTACCAACAAGCACAAATGTTTATAAATAGCACAAAAGTATCAAATTACAGAAAGCCAGCATAGTCGCTAAATTGTATGTTAGGCATTTTTATTCATCGTTCTATATTCATCTACAATGTGTTGAAATACAGCCAATAATTCTCCAAGTTCGATTAAATAATATTTTCTTTTGTCAATAATCAAATCATTACCAAGTCGCATAAATAGCCAATCATCACCAGTTGTTACACATCCGTAAATGTATTCAATTGCTGTATTATTTTTTTCATTAAATATTTTTGCTCCAAGCATTTGTGCAGCACATTGAGGAACACCAATTTCAATGTCATTTTTCTTTGCTTCAACGACTTGAAGTATTGGACAATTTATATCAAATGTCCCAACATCTTTTGTAATAATAAAATCACATTCGCCTTTCAATCCATTTGTTTCGTCTGCAATCAAACTATCGCCAGAAAAAATTGTAATAAAATTGTTGTTACGCATTCTCAGTTCCAATAGTAAAGGAAAAACAATTGTTTCGGATTTTGCTTTTTCAGAACGAATATGTAATTGTGCACCTGATGCAAGAGTCGTTTTAAGCCAATCACTTGGTTGAAGCGGCTCAAATTGTTGAAATAAAGGTGCAACTTTATTTTTAATACCAAATTTGGTATTTAAATCTTTTAATGTAAAATCGCTATATGACATAATTTAAAATTTTAAACTTTTTTACAAATTTAATCAAAAAAATCTTAGGTTTCTGAGTAAGGCTGTTATTTATTTTAAATTTAATAACACTTTTATCAACTTCGAGTTTATTATCAATTACATGCTAATCATTCCACAATATTTGCTTTATCAGCATTGTTTGTAGATTTAAAAATATCATGTAAACTATTGTTTTCAAAGTTTTGAACACCTAAACAATCTTTAACATTTTCGGCAAAATTCATTGTATTGATAGTTTCAACAATCTTTGGTTTTGTCGCAAAAAATAAATCTATCAAAATTTTTGGTATTTTATTTATGAAAAATAAATTTCCAATTATAACAAACAATCCAAATACAATCCATGCTGAAAATCCAATATTCGTATCCAAATAATTTGTTGCAATTATCAATGGTAATATTATAATCATTGCAAAATTCATTCTAATAAAGTCTTTTAGAATATCTTGTTCATTCTTTATTTGTGTTAATGTATTTGTGTTAAATAAAACATCTCCTTGTTCATTAAACGGTATTAACTTAGGTGTTGATTTTTTGCCGTTTACAATAAAATTAATATTTATGCTTTGTGCTTTCTCTAAATGTTTTACTTTTATACGTTTTTCATTTTGCTTTTGCTCAGTATTTTCAAAAGTTACACCAAATTCAGGAATAGGTTCTGGGTCAAAAAACGTTTCTAAAATTTCTGTTTCTTTATCAAATTCAAATCTTACATATTCATCTTTAACAACTTTATTACCAGTATTTTTAATATTACAATTGACAAAGGAAAGGTTTTTAGTATGATTACCTTTGTATGTGATAGAAATATTGTCTTGTATGGTTTTATCTGCTTTAATAATGACATCTTTAACATCCAAATCATAAGAAATCTCTTTTAAATCCATTTTTTCTTTTCTACGTGTCAAAATGTAAGTAATAATCATACCTACGATTGCACCGATAATAGAAAGTATTACTTTCAAAAAGAAGTCCTTATTAAAATCAGACAAATTAAGTATCTGATTTATTAGTAAAAATACAGGTTTTGTCATAATCTAAGTATTTAACATTCAAGTTATTAATTTGTATCACTCAATAATGCCTAACGTTATCATATACACAATTGCGCTTTCACACCTTATATATGCAAGTTTCTCCTTCTTGTTTTCTGCTGCAGTTGCGTATATAAGACCTATTAAATGCAAGTGTATCCTTCTTATTTTTAAATTGTTACTCCGAAAATTCGTGTTTTTCTTCCACTGAAAAAATCTGCTTTTGCGGCAAATTTATTATAACCTCAGAATAACACATTTTGTTGTTCTTCTCTATTACTCTGCAAACTTAAATAAAAAAAAATTAAGCACCAAACATTTTTATTTTTATTTTCCAAATATTTTTGATTAATCAAGATGTAATTTTAATTTTTATATTATTCAGATTACGCTATAAAAATTGACTTAAGAACCGGATATTTTTTAGTTTTATCAAAAAAAATATTTTTTTCTTTTTTTTATTGTATATTTGCACCCGAATCGCTATATTTTTTTATACAATTAATTTAATGGCAATATCTTTAAAAAATAAAATCGGATTAGAAATATTTAGACAATTAGTATATGTAGAAACTCAATTGCACGAGCTTAGATATTTGTTCTGGGAATGCACTTTAAGATGTAATTTAAAATGTATTCACTGTGGTAGCGACTGTAAAAAAGATTCCCGGCAAAAAGATATGCCGATGTCAGATTTCTTGAAGGTCTTAAAAGAGATAAAAAATCATATCTCGCCATCTAAAATAAAAGTCGTGATAACAGGTGGAGAGCCACTACTAAGGCAGGATTTAGAAATGTGCGGACAAGAAATAGGCAAACTCGGCTATCGTTGGGGATTAGTTACAAATGCTGTCGCATTGACAAAAGACCGACTGCTGTCGCTGATGCACTCACAAATGCAATCTATTACCGTGAGCTTAGATGGTTTCGCACACGCACACAATTGGTTACGCGGAGATAACAGCTTCACTCCTACTTTAAATGCAATAAAACAGATAACCCAGCAACCTACTCTGACGCATGACGTGGTAACTTGCATCACCGAAAAAAATATTGGCGAGCTGGAAGAATTTAAAAATTTCTTAATAGAAACAGGAGTAAAAAGATGGCGTCTGTCTAATATTTTTCCGACAGGACGCGCCGAAAACAATAAAGAATTAAATATTTCTTCCGAACATTACAAATATTTAATGGATTTCATCGTTCTAACTCGTAAAGAAAACAAAATAAAAACAACTTACAGCTGTGAAGGATTTTTATCAGAATATGAAAAACAAGTTCGTGACGACTTTTATATTTGTAGAGCCGGAATCAATATCGCCTCCGTTCTGGCAGATGGCTCTATCAGTGCTTGTCCGAACATAAATCATTCGTTTGTGCAAGGAAATATTTACAAAGAAGATTTTTTAACTGTATGGGATAACAAATTTCAACTCATGCGAAATCGGCAATGGACTAAAAAAGACAGCTGTTTAGAATGCCGTTTTTATAAATATTGCAAAGGTAACGGCGTGCATTTGTACAAAAACACCGAAGATAAATTAAGTAAATGTCATTATAATCTTTTAAAAACATAATATTATGAAACCGAATAGATGTAACATCTTTTTAATGAAACTGTTAAAATATTTTTTAACTTTTATAGGCGTATTTTTGGGATTCTCAAACACATTGTTTGCACAATATGGTTCGTGGGAAGATAATCTAAATACTTTTACCATCAAAGGAAAAGTTATGTCGGCGCAAGATAATAAACCGATAAAAAATATTAAAATAAATAAAGTAAAAACCAATCAAGACGGCGAATTTTTTTATCAAGACGAGAGCGCCTTTCGCAAAATTCTCTTAGAAGTGACTGATATTGACGCAGAAGCCAATGGTGACTATATACCAATTGACACAACAATAAGATACAATTCAACAGATACAGTTTATTTAGAACTCTATCTTCACCATAAGCAAAAATTAGAGGACTATCTAAACGAAAATAAGATGCCTAAATCCGCAGACGAGCAAGAGATAAACTGGATAGGTATTTATTACACCACACAAAGCTATTTAGAAATAAAGACCTCGCAAATACCTCAAAAAATCTATCTCGCCACAAGCGGCTCGGAGATTCCTTTTAAGGAAAGTAAAGAGAATAAAATATACTTATATAAGGAAACTATATTTTTGTTAATAGATAAAGATAATTATAAAAACTCTGATTTTCAGTTATTTATAGAAGATGCGAAATATGAAATAGAGAAAAAAACTAATAAAAATAGCGGAATTATTATAATTAAGAGTTAATTTAGAAAAAAAGTATATTTTTGCGAAAAATATACTGTTGTGTGCTATGAAAACCAATTGAAAAATTGACTTTTAAAATAAATTGATTACTTATGCAATAAAAAAATGATATGCAGGAATTTATAAAATATTACGAGACAATAAAAAATCAAGATTTTAACAAAATCACCGAACATTCTTTGCGACCTGCATTGAACGAATTATTGTTATTTATTGCAAATGAATTTAATCCCAAAATAAAAGTAATTAATTATTTAGTGTGGATTTGGATACGAAATGGAGAAATACAAAGACGCGAAACACTGTGTGAAGATTTGACAACTTTTAAAAGGCATCTTTCATAAATGCTTAAAAGTAGTTGACACTTTTTTCTCTGCGAAACTCTGCGAGAAACTTTGCGAAACTCTGCGAGAAATTGATAATCAAATATTTCACGCAGAGTCTCGCAAAGGTAAAAACGCAAAGTTTCGCAAAGAAGTGTAAACTAATAAATGAAACATGCCTTTTAAAAAGTTATCAAATCTAAATTTATTTCGTTGAACTCATAATTTTTTTAACTAACATAATTCTTTTAATTAAGATAATGCGTCAAAATTCTTTATTTTTGTTTATTGTTGTTTTGTTGATATTTTTGTCATCTTTTGTGGCGGCACAAGACCAGCTCGTCTTTCAGGTTTTTACTCCTGCAAGCGGCTTGTCACGCAATGTAAGAGCCATTATTCAAGATAGATACGGTTTCTTATGGATAGGTACCGAAGATGGACTATTCAAATTTGATGGCTACTCGTATAAAGCATATTATCACGAGGCAGGCAACCGTAATACGCTGTCAAACAGCACTATTCAACGAATAATAGAAGACCACAACGGTTTCATCTGGATAGCCACACAAAGCGGCGGACTCAATTGTTTGAATCCTTTTAACGACTCTATCAAACATTACGTCACTAAGCCCGACTATATTTCTTCTATGAGCGGAACCTATTGTCTTGCTGTTTATGAAGATAAACATAATAATATATGGTTTGGAACTCAAGGCGGCGGTCTCTACTGTATCTCCGCACAAAATCAACAAATAACCAACTATCGTAAAAACTACACCAAGAAGGGACTCTGTTGCGACTCCGTCTGCAGCATACTTGAAGACTCGCAAAATAACATCTGGGTAGGTACACAAAAAGGACTAAATATATTTGATAAACAAACCAAAAAATTCAGATACGTTATATTAGACTCTGTAAACAACCCACTTGAAACAGTATACGTTTACCGAATGATAGAAAATCCTGTCGGAACAATTTGGCTCGCCACACAAAATCAAGGACTCTACAAGTATGAAATGCTGTCAAATAGATTTACACAATATAAACATATTGAGGGAGATAATAATACTATTCAGCACAATGCCGTAAATGATATTATTTTTGATAAGAACGGACTACTCTGGATAGCCACTGACGGAGGAGTCAGCGTGTTAGATACTGCAAAACAAACTATCAACACATATAAAGCTGATATAAAAGATGCAAATAGTCTCTCGGCAAATTCTATATGGAACATCTGTATAGACAAATCCGGAATACTATGGTTCGCCTGCGTAGGCGGCAATGGTATGCACCGTATGATTCCTAAAAAGAAATTTGAACATCTTTTTGCAAAAAATCAAGACATCGGATATGCGGAGACAGAAAAAAAGAATAATTTGATTCGCAATATCTATAAAGACAGCGAAAATAATCTATGGGTCAGTGTAATAGACAAAGGACTGTTTGTTTACAATACTAATACAAAAAAATATATACAATTTGAAAGACCCGAATTTTCAAATAATTATGTTACCACCTGTTACGAAGACCACCAAAAACAAATATGGTTCGGGACATGGAACAATGGAATTTATGTTTATAATCCTAAAAATAATAAAATTATAAATTACAATCGTAAAGAAAATGACTCTACTACTCTCGGCGACGCTCGCATACAATACATACATGGTGACCGAGAAAATAATATATGGATAGGCACCGATGGTGGGGTTTTATCTAAATTTGACCGCATTACAAAAAAATTTGCTAATTATCGGCACAATCCCAATGACTCTACTTCGCTTAGCTGGGGCGGTTTGCAAAGCATGGCATTCTTTGAAGATAACAATAATAATCTCTGGCTCGGCTCGTGGGGTGGCGTGACAATTTTTAATAAAAAAACAGGAAAATCTAAGCATTATAATTCAGCCAACTCCGAGTTAAGCGACGACCGAGTTATCTCCATACATGGAAATGACTCTATTATATGGTTTGGAACTTACGGCGGCGGACTAAATAAATTAGAGCTAAAAACTAATACTTTTACCAATTATCTGGAGCGACATGGGCTTCCGAATAATACCATTTTTGCTATCTTATCTGATAATCAGGGTAATCTATGGCTTAGCACTGTTAACGGTCTCTCTAAATTTAATCCCCGTGACGAGTATTTTCAAAATTTTACCAAAGAAGATGGACTTCAAGAAAACGAATTTTACTGGGGCGCCGCTTTTAAAGATGCCACCGGAAAATTATACTTCGGCGGCACAAATGGACTCACTGCATTTGTCCCTGAAGAAATTATTGCTAACCAAAATATTCCTAATATAGTGATTAATGAATTTAAAATTTTTAATCAATTAGTCCTTCCAAACACAGAAGACTCTCCATTAACTGAACCTATATACAACACGAAAGAAATAGAAATCTCTTCGTTACAATATATAATTAGTTTTTCGTTTGTAGCATTGGATTTCACTGCTCCCGAAAAAAACAAGTACGCATACAAGATGGATGGCTTTGATAAAGAGTGGATATACACCAAAATGCGAGAAGTTACGTATATGAATTTAAAACCCGGAGAATATGTTTTTCAGGTAAAAGCGTGCAACAGCGAAGGCGTGTGGAACGAGTCTGGAACTCGGATAACGCTTATTATCACTCCGCCGTTTTGGGAGACGTATTGGTTTAAAATATCTATTGCGCTGTTTATTATTTTTTCTATAATTTTAATCTCCCGACTTAGAATCAAACAGATAGAACAAAAAAAGATAGAGCTTGAAAAACTTGTGACAATACGAACATCAGAACTAAATCAAGAAAAGGAACTCTTAAAACGTGCCAATCAAGAAATACTGTTTATCAATGAAGAACTACAACAACAAAAAGAAGAAATCACAGCACAACGCGACAACATAGAAGAACAAAACGAAATATTAACAACCAAGAATTTAGAGATAGAACAGCAAAAAACTATCATAGAGATAAAAAGTAATTCCATCACCGAAAGTATTAATTATGCAGCTAAGATACAAAAAGCCATCTTGACTCCTACGTCATTGTTAGACTTGTACTTAAAAAATTATTTTATCCTGTACCGTCCAAAAGATATTATCAGCGGCGATTTTTATTTTGTCAAAAAGATAGACAACTTCGTGGTAGTGGTGGTTGCCGATTGTACTGGACATGGAGTTCCGGGCGCATTTATGAGTGTACTTGGCATAACTCTTTTAAACGAACAGCTGCGCGACTCGGCTAAGCTAACCGAGCCGCATACTATCTTAAATCAAATGCGCTCCAATATTATTCTCTCACTTCGGCAGACGCGAGATACAAAATCTTCGCGCGATGGTATGGACATCACGCTTTGTGCATGGAATCAAGAAACTGATATAATGTATTATGCAGCAGCATATCATAAGTTTTTTGTTATTCGGCAAAATCAATTATTAGAGTTGTCCGGCGATAAAATGCCAATCGGAATACACATGGTCTATGACCAAAGCTTTACTTCGCACAGCATCAATTTAGAAGAAGACGACACAATATATTTGTTTAGCGACGGTTACTCCGACCAGTTTGACTCCAAACAGCGAGAAAAATTCTATTTTAAAAATTTTAGAAATTTAATTTTAGAGACAAATATCTTAGACATTTCCGACCGACAAGAAAAATTAGCTTCTACCATAGACAAATGGCGGGGGAATGTTTCGCAGGTAGACGACATAACGGTATTATGCTGGCAAATAAGTAAGTAGTAAGTTAATAATAAAAAGTTCTTGAATGATTTTTGTGGAACACTTTGCGAAACGTTGCGAGAAAAAATGTTGATATTCAATATATTAGCAGGTGCTAAATAGTTACATTTTCTTTATTGCTATCATTATTTACAAATTTTAGTTGTTTAACATATTGTCGGCTAATTCAATATCTTTATCAAAATCATTTGTCATTTCAGTATCTAAAATATCAAGATTATCAAGTAATTTGTTAACCAATTGCATAACTTCATTATCCGTAAAATTAACTTTTTCTTTAATTTTTTGATTTACTGCGGCATGAATTATTTGGAACTGTAATTTTTCCAGTGATAATACTTATAAACCTTATATGTT
>DYQJ01000379.1 GCA_020719345.1 Draconibacterium orientale
GCACTTGTGCATAACTATGCGCATAACAAAACAACACTGTGATTTTTTGCATGATAAATGAGGTCTAAAATAATTAACAAAATCCTCTTCGGTGGTTGTGTGGTTCACTTGATATGATAACAGAAAAGCAGAAATCGTTATTGAGTGGGAAAACAGCTGATGAGCTCAGAGCTATTGCTTCGAGAAATTTTTCAAATAAGGTGCTACTGGAATATATCGAAATGCTGATGACCAGAAAGGATCCCTCTCAGTGCATTATCATTCCGATTTATGAACTGACTGATGATGTCGAATCAAGTTGATTATACAACGATCTATCTCTGCTGTCTCACCTTGATTATCAACAACTGAGTACATAAGCTTTTCAACCAACTTCATTTTCTCATCGAGCAGTTGTGAACAAAATACTATTATATATTATATATTATATATTAGTGCGGGTGACTTAAACTCCGCCATATAGGGGTGAACTGGCGAATATCTATTTCTATAAACTACGAATTGGCAAACAAATATCCCGTTTTTTCTCTACAAATCTATCGATTTTAGCCACTTTTAAGCAGGTCTCAAAAACACTATTTCTATAAATGACGAATTGGCAAAAATACTATTTCTATAAACTACAAATTGGAGAAAATCTATTATATTTTGTAACTTTCATTGAAAATACTCTAAATATTTTAATATTATTATTCCAAATGTGCAAAAAATTGGTAATAGACAGACAAAAGAGTATAGAATGTGCAAAAATTATGTAACAGATGTTGTTCAAAATGTTTTTTGCTGGCACCAGTTCGTTTGCCCGGCATCGAGCGCTTGATATTCGTCTCCGCGTCATTCATTCTGTTGATGATGTTTCGTACAAGAGCAACAGATACTCGGTTCCGCATATCTTCGCATCCAAAGAAGTGTGGCTTAAAGTACTCTATGGCACAACACTGCAAATATGCTAAAAACATCCTTTTAGTAGGACCGCCCGGTGTTGGCAAAACACACCTGGCGGTTGCTATTGGGCTTGAAGCCGCCAAACAAAGAATACGAGTAAAGTTCGTAACAGCCGAAGAGCTTACCCATGAGCTTATCGCTGCGAGGCAAAGCAATACTTTAGCGGAGTATCTTGAGGCAATTACACAAAGACTTTTTCACCGGCAATGTGTATCTTCCTAGGTGTTGTTATATCTTTACTTATAATGGTTGGTAAAAGTGATAATCTCTATCTCATTTTCTCCAACATAGATAAACAATGCTCTATATTTCCTATCCAATCTGAATGAGTAAATAAATCTATCTTTTGGTTCTAATAATTCAGTATTTAAAGAGGGGTAAAGGGGTCATTTTCAAAAAGTTTTTTAGCTTTTTCATATTTTTTTATAAGGTTGTGTTTTTTGAGATAACTCTCTAAATCATCTCTTATTTCTTTGATTTTCATTTATAGATTGAACTCTTTTTTAATCCTTCCTCTAAATCAGTTAAAAAGTCATCTGAGTAGTCTTCATTTTTAAAATCATCAATAATATTTTCAACATCATCTTTTTGAAACTTTTTAAAATATAGTTCTCTTTGAATTAAGCTATTTTTCACTTTTTCAAGTTCATTAAGAGACATTTGTGAAATAAGTGAAATAATATCTTTAGTTTTAACATCTATTGACAATTGCATTTTTCGACCTTTATATAATTTGAACCTATTATAACAAAATTTTTTGATGTATTGAAAATTTTAATTTTTTTCAATACTAATGATTTT
>DYQJ01000380.1 GCA_020719345.1 Draconibacterium orientale
TAATTCGTGGTATTGGAAAGGACGGAATAAAAATAATGATGAAAAATAAAAAAGGTATAATCGAGTAGACGGCTGACGGTATTGTAGCCCCGTCAGTGCGCCTCTAACACAACTGTATATACGGTTCTCGTATATGGCGGTTCGCTTTGGCAATGGGAAAGAGTGGGTAACTTCGGTAATGTGGGCTAACTTTCAAGTTCAGATAACAAAAAGATTTCTCCTTCAGTTGCTTGCTTTTCGGCAAAAATTCCTTTACCTTCGCGGCAGGTGTTTGGAAGCATTTCAGACACACATGACAATACTCATAAAGATTGAAGAACTATTAAAAACAATGACTTTTTATCAGACATTGGAAGATACGTTTGATAATGATCTATTTCCCGGATATGAAAACGTAAATAGTTCATGGAGAGATTTATCACGAGTAATAGAAAAAGACACGTGGAAAACAGCTTTAAAAAATCAAAAAGGAGTGTATTTGATAACAGATATTTCAAATGGAAAAATGTATGTAGGTAAAGCATCTGGCGAAGAAATGAAATTAAGAAGTTGGCAATCTTATATAAAATCAGGTGATGGTGGAAATATTGAACTTGAAAAACTTTCATTTGACCACATCAAGACAAATTTTAAATTCTCCATATTAGACATTTATAAATCAACAATTGGCGATAAAATAATTTCAGACCGAGAAACATGGTGGAAAGAGAATTTACAAACAAGAAAATTTGGATATAACAAAAACTAATAGCAAGCATAAATGAATTTTAAATTTAAAATACTATTTGATAGGTACTTGGCACAGTACAAAAATACCATATCGGACAAACCCGATGTGTTATTGCAACGAATGGAAAAGAAAAAAAATAATGTGGATTATTTTCATTTTTATAGCTCTGTCTCATCTGTTTATTCATCAAAGATTGAAGGAGAAGATATTGATTTTGACAGTTTTTTCAAGCATAAATTTATGAATATTAAATTTAAGCCAGATTACACAAAAAAAGTAGATGATTTGTATTCAGCTTATGAATTCATTTTAGAGAATAAATTATCTGGTCAAAACATAATAAATGTTCATAAAATAATTTCTAATAATCTGTTACCAACCGACATGCAGGGATTTATCAGAAATAATCCGATGTTTGTCTTGAATAATAATGACGAAATAGAATATGTTGCGGCAGAACCGTCAATTGTAAAACCAGAATTAGAAAAGTTATTTACAGACATTGAATATCTAACAAAATTAGAATTAGACAGTTATGAAGTATTATATTTTGCTTCGTTAATACACCTTGTGTTTGTCAAAATACATCCTTTTCAAGACGGAAATGGTAGAACTGCAAGATTGATAGAGAAATGGTTTTTAATTGAAAAATTAGGAAAAGAAGCAATTAATATTCCGTCTGAAAAAAATTATTACAACAATTTGAACGATTATTACAATAACATAAAAAAAATTGGATTAGAATATGAAGAATTGAATTACGATAAGTGTATCGACTTTTTGTTAATGCTACCTAATTCGATGAAAGAACAAAAATAAAAACCTAACATGTGCTTGAACACCAGCGGTTTTGGGTAGCTTGCTTCGGTCGCTTCGCTCCCTAAGCAAGCCGCCCAAAGCCACTGCCGCAAGTGCATTTTCGTTATTCCGGCAAGATGCTGATTATTAATTTGTTACGACGATTGAAATCTGACGTAACCTACCGCTTAAGTCGGTAGTATCTTACCGAAGGGT
>DYQJ01000381.1 GCA_020719345.1 Draconibacterium orientale
CACAAATTATAAATATTCCCCGTTTAAAAACGAACTCACCCCCCTAACCCCCTCTGTTATGTTAAAAGTCAATACAGAAGGAGATCTTTTTTATATTTTCTGTAAAAAAAAGAGTACTTTACATATTTGTAACTTTTCCTTTTGTGGTTTTGTAATTATTATTGAACTTTTTATTTATTAAATTGAATCAATCTGTTATTAACAATCATACTGTTTTTGTTTACAGTCGTTGCAAGATATCAACTTAAATTATTTAGTATCGTTACAATCTCTTAAGAACAATTAAATTGCAGAGGGGGAAAAATAATCGATACTGTTTTTTTTTAATTTCCTTTAATAAATATTTGTTCTGTAAAATCACTAACTACATTTATTTTTTTTCAAATCAAATCACTTCTCCTTGTTCTTTCCTCTGGTTTTGTGTTATAGAGGACATGGGTGAAGGAGGGTTTGAGGGTTTATTTTATGTATCCAAAAACATATGGAGTTTCATTCATCCAAACACTTCTTATTCTGTTTAGTAATTTCTTGGCAATTCTTATTATCGCTATTTGTGGTTTTGAACGGGATACCAACTGTCCATATTTTATCTTTAGGGCATCATCCCATCTTATTGCAACCCATGCGGCTTCAATTAATATATTTCTAAGTCTTGCATTGCTTCGTTTGACCAAACCCCTTGTCCTTTCAACTTCTCCTGAATTATGGCATGACGGACTGAGACCTACATACGAAGCCAATTTGTCCAAACTTTCAAATCGTTTTATATCCCACAACTCGGTATATATTTCATAGCTTGTTATTACGCCTATTCCCGGTATTGTCTTAAGTAAAGTTACTACTTTTTGTACTTCCGGATCTTCGGCAATTATTCCCCTAATTTCTTTTAACGTTTTTGCTAAATACTCTCGTATGTTCATAAGCATATCTATTTCGAGATTAAGTTGGTTGCTTGTAATCTTCTCATTAAATTTGATTTGTCTGAGCTTTTCTATGAACTTGTGACTCCATCGACCTTCTTGGAATTTTTCCTCAATTACAATGCCTTGTAAATTTAAGAGTGAACTGATACGGTTCTTTATTGCTGATTGATGTCCGACAAGATCATCGCGAAAACGTGAAATTGAGCGCATTGCTTCTTGTTTCTCGTTAGGTATGGTTATTCCGGTAATACTTCCCGTTGATAAGGCTCGTGCCAACTTTTTTGAATCAACCGAATCTGTTTTGGTGACTTTTTCTTTATTTGTCAATGGTACGTCAGCAGGATTTACGATCGTGCTCTTTATTCCAAGTCTGATTAATTCGCGGTGAATCCAATTACCGGAAAATCCCGCTTCATAAACCGAATGGTATTCGGCTTGCGGATAGTGTTTTCTTAAATACTTGTCCAATTCTATGGGTGTCGGGTTCATTGAAACAGTATTCATAAATCTTCCGAATATATAAAATGAGACATTCCAACTTTTCTTGTGAACGTCAATTCCCACATAAACTTTTGCCCCTTTGAAATCAATGTTTTTTTCATTATTTTCCATTGTAGTGTCCTGACTTATTTGTTAAGTGAATTATTTAGTTAATATTTAATATAACATTTATGTATTAAGGACGCTACTCTTTTTTTTCTACCTTTTAAACATAATATCTCTTAAAAACATGAGAGGGGGAGAATAATTCCTTTTTATCTTATTTTTTTTATAAATACTTATAGTGATTATTAAATATTTATATTCCTCATTTATCGG
>DYQJ01000180.1 GCA_020719345.1 Draconibacterium orientale
AAAAATATTTGTATATATGAAAAATCAGTAAATTTGAATTTTGGTCACCATTTTTTTACGTTATCAATTTATTTACAATTTGTTTTTTATCAATATGCGTATTTTACCTGTAAAGAGCTTTTCCGCTGATGCTAATATCTTGATTGACAATTATTTTGTCGGCAGTGGCGAGAAGAAAAGATATTCCATAAGGTTTTTTAGTGTTGAAAAGACGTTGTAAGATGTCATGCGCGCAAAAAAGTAATATATCGGCGAGCAATTGTTTTTCTGTGTTATAGATTGTATCAAAATCAGGATATTGTAATGTTTTATATCTGTTCCACATCGGATGGTCATCTTCACTGTAAACATCTGTTGATTCCATTTCTTCTTTTCGGAAAGATTGAAATATATCTATACAATAATTTTTAAATTCTTGTATAGATATTATCAATTCATAATCGGGAGAGTTATTAGAATCAGTGTAACCGAAATTCATTTCGGCAGCATAAATTGTGTCCGATTTTTTTTCGTTATTGTTTATACGAATTTTCATAAAATCAATTTTATTGGGTATCTTTTTTCTTAGATAATAGATTTAATAATTTTTGCAGCCAATCCCAAAGCAGTGCAAAATAGAGGAATATAGAAAATATCCATATTGCCATTGTATTAAACCAAAGCGTGTCAATATCTTGATTTCCCACTGTTTTGTAAGGTGAGTAAAAATGTGCGCGTCCTACCATAGATTTCGGGGACATGAAAATAGGGTCTTTCTTTTGTATTATTCGGTCGTAGTCTTCAAAAGTCATATCAACTTCTACTTTATTAGTCAATATTTCTTCTAATCTCTCGTTATGATATTTTTGTTTTATTTTAACTATTTCGTCATGACTTCCGTACTGTACGACCATTTCATTATATACTTCGTCTTTCTTTTGATTAGCGACATAGCTTGCTCGTTCTAATTTGCCTGAGAGATTTTTTAGAAATTCTTTTGCGGTGAGTGCTATTTTATCGTTGAAATTTTCGGGGGTAAAATCTTTTATGTTTTCAAATACTCGTCCGTACACGTCTGCCATTATTTGAAATTCGTTTTTCAAGAGTTTTAGGTCTTGAATATTTTGTTCTTCTAATTCGGTGATTTTTATATTTTTACGAATGTTATCTAATTTAGTATCTAATTTAGGAATCAAATATAAGTTAAGATAATTGAGTTCACTTATTTTTTTCTCTATGTCAAAGAAGTTTTTTTCAAACTCGTTATCTTTGAATTGTGTTACCGACAAGGCTTCAAAAGCCCATCTTGAGACCATCATATCTCCTATAATAGGCACATATTCGGAGTGTGTAAATCGTTTGTTTATTTTTGTAAAATCTACTATGGTACCGCTAAAAAGTATTTGCGGCACGAGGATTAAAGGTATTGTAATATAGATATTTACGACACTATTTAAAGCTGAGGAGATATTTAATCCGACCATATTTGCAAATGCTTGCGTACTAAATAGTATCAGCCAATATTGTGGTGTCAGTCCTTTGATTTCTAATATTAAATTTCCTATTATCGCAAAAGAAAATGTTTGTATTACCGAGATAAAAAAGAGGATAATTATTTTGGAGTGCAAATAGCTCATCTTACTAAGATTTAAAAAAGCTTCTCTTTTTAGGATTCGTCTGTCTTTAATAATTTCTTCAGCGCTGACCGTTAGTCCCATGAACAGTGCTACAATGACTGACATGAATAGATATGCCGATATATTAACATTTTTAGCAAAAATATATAAATTAGGTTCATCTACGATACCTGCTTGATATTTAGTAAAATAACCTAATACTAATGCTAATATAGGCGCTTCTAAGAAGTTGATGAGCATATATTGGCGATTAGCCAGCTTAGTGAGGATATTTCGTGTTGCAAATACTTTGAATTGAGATATTTTGCTGGGAACTTTAAAATTGCTTGGTGGCAATGCTGTCTGTGTGGTTTCTTGACTCTTGTTTTCAAAAAGTTTTTGCTCTATGTTGTCTTGATATAATTTGTACCATGTTTTAGGTGCAGTTTTTCTGTTTCGGGTCAATTTACCAAATTCATTAACTACTTTGCCTTCTAATAAATCTAATACTTGTTCAGGATTGACGTTCCCGCAGAGCCGACATTCGCTTTCATTTGCGTTTACGTGATTGCACATGGTTTTAAAATAGACCAGCGCATCTATGGGATTTCCTTGATAGACCGGAAAACCGCCTCTGTCGAGAACAATTAATTTATCAAAAAGTTTGTAGATAGATGACGATGGCTGATGTATGTTCACTATCACGAGTTTGCCCTTCAATGTTTGCTCTTTGAGTAATGACATTACAGTATCAGAGTCGGAAGATGAAAGTCCCGAAGTTGGCTCATCTACAATGAGAAGTGCCGGCTCTCGCATCAGTTCTAACGCTATATTTATTCGTTTTCGTTGTCCTCCGCTGATAAACTTATTCAATGAGTTCCCAACTTTTAAGTCGCGTACCTCTCGCAAATCTAAGTCGTTAAGTATTCGGGTTATGGCTTTTATTATTTGCTGTTCGGAGAAGTCATTGAAGCATAATTTGGCATTGTAATATAGATTTTGAAAGACGGTTAATTCTTCTATCAGCAGGTCGTCTTGCGGCACATAACCGATGACTCCTTCTAATTGCTTTTTATCTTTATATAAGTCAAATCCGTTGATAGTAATTTGTCCGGCATTTAATTTATAATTACCTATTAATAAACTTAGTAGCGTAGATTTACCTACTCCGCTACCTCCCATTATACCAACGAGGTTTCCGGATTCTTCTACGAAGCTAAATTTATGTATTCCGTTTTCGCTACTGGGAAATCTAAATTCTATGTTTCGTGCCGAGAGTATTATTTTTGATAGATTAGAGGAGTATATAAAATTGTTTAATATATCCGAATGATAAATAGGACTGATTTTAGGACTTTTTATTACTGCTCCGTGGTCGAGAACATATATTTTATTAGGGATAATGTTCTGATTATTAAGATATATATCTTCACCGCCGCTGTAAGCGAATATAATAATATTTGCACTTTTTATATAAAAGAATTTTATTTTTCCGGATATGTTACGATTGTATATCAATTTGCAACCATATTGTGACATCTTTTGTTCTTCCGGATTTTCTTCCGATATCTCATAATTTTCTACCAATAATAGATGTTTCTTATTTTCTATTTTTTCTAAGCTGCTGATAGCAAAAGTCTTTATATCATTATATTCGCTGGCAAGAATGTTGAACGTATTGGCTACGGTATCAATAAAGTCCAATTCGTTTTCTGTTATCAAGACGTCTTCTGAGATGAACTCTAACAACCGTAAAACGACAATAATCTTTTCTTTTTGTTGCAGTTCTTCATTTATCTCTTGGCATATCATGAGCAGTTTTACCGAGTTTAAAGAAGTTCGTTTTTTAACTTTTATATCTTTATTAGCAACTCCTTTGTGATGTACTGCCAGATAGTCGTCAAAGAGACCGAGATAGCGTTCCACCAGTTCTTCGTTAAGTTGATTTTTAAGATATTGCTCCACTATTGACCTCGCATGTGGACTTACCCCTTCACTATTAATGTTTGCAACGATGGCAAATAGTCGCATCAATGCCTTTAAAATGGATTCGTTCATTTAATCAAGAATTTTTTGGTTAAATTATATATTTACAAAAATAGTAATTATACAATAATTGAGCAATTATATTTTATTTTTATTACTTTTTTAAAATAAAAAATATTATTCCAGTTAGATTTGTGTTATATTTTCAAATTTTAACACCAATTATCAGAATATCATCTGTTTGTTCCATATCTTTCTGCCATGTGGCGAGTTTCTGTAGCAGAATTTCTTTTTGATTATCTAATGGTAACAGGCAAATATTTGTAAGTAATTCTCTAAGTCTTTTAACTTTAAATTTCTCATTTTTTTCTCCGCCAAATTGAGATTCGTATCCATCGGAGAAGATATAAAAGACATCATCTTTTTGGAGAATAAATTGTTTTTCAGAGAATTGTTTTTCTTTTACAAAAATACCTACCGGTTGTCTATCTGCGTCTATGGTAATTAGTTTTGTATTGGTGATGGTAGAATTGTTGTCGGTGTCAGTTATTTGTTCGGTTCTAAATATCCAACATGGATTATAAGCTCCTGCAAAGCTCATCTCGTAAGTATTTTTATTTATAACACAAAAAGCGATGTCCATGCCGTCTTGTTGTTCGTTTTTTCGTCCGGTTTGTTGTAACGAGGATTTTATTTGCGTGCGCAATTCGTTAAGCAATTGTGCAGGCGTTTGTATTTCTGTATTTCGGATAAGCTCGTTCAATAGTGCTACCCCGAGCATGCTCATAAAAGCTCCAGGTACGCCGTGTCCGGTACAGTCTGCGGCTGCAATAAGAATGAGATTATTAATCTTTTTAATAAAATAAAAATCTCCGCTGACATCGTCTCGAGGTTTGAATAATATAAAATGCTGCGGTAAGATAGTTTGAATAAAATTTTCATTAGGTAATACTGCTTCTTGAATACGTTTAGCATAGCTAATACTTGCTTTTATTTGCAGATGCTTAGTTTCTATGTCTATTTTTTGAGTTTTTATTTCGTCACGTTGCGTGGTAATTTCTTCTTTTTGTTGCAGTATTTGTGCGTTTTGCTGCATAAGTAAAATGTTTATTTTCTGTTTATTCCGATATGCTGATAGCACAACGAAGATAAGTATAATTAGTAAAATCAGTCCACCTATTGTGGAGTAGATAATAATTTTATTTTTCTTTAAATTAATTTCTTGTATTTTTTTTTGAATAGTAAGTTCCGATATTTCCTCTTCTTTTTTCTTTGTTTGGTATTTTGTCTGCATATCAGCTATTTGTTTTAAATTTTCCAGCTTAAAAATGGTATCTTTTTGTGCGACAAATAGTTCGTGGTATGTTAGTGCTTTTTTATAATCTTCTTTTTTTGAGTAAATCTGGCTCAAGCTTTCATAAATATATTTTTTTATGTCATGGTCTTTTGTCAATTCGAGGGCGAAAAGTTGATATTTTAACGCGCTGTCCAGCTCGTTCATCAGTACATACGTGTCTCCAATGCTACTAAACGAAGATGCTATTCCCTGGTTATTGTTAGCAAGTTTTTCATAGTATATTGATTTGTAAAAATATTCTATAGATTTGGTATATTGTTTATTTGCTTGATAAAGAAATCCGAAGTTGTTTATAATAATGGCTATTCCTAAGTTATCATTTAATTTTTTATATAAATCTAAAGCTTTGTTATAGAGCTCTATGGTAGTTTTTATGTCGTTTTTTTTCTTGTAAATGAGTCCCAGATTGGTATAAGATTTAGCCATTCCAAGCGAGTCGTTATTAAGAATATCATATTCAAGTGAACGATTGTAATATTGAAGAGCATTATCAAAGTCTTCTATGGAGTGATAAAGAAGTCCAAGTGAGTAAACCGCTGCACTAATTCGGTTGTCATTTTGTATTTCCTCAGCTATTTGTAAGCTGAGGAAGTGATACTTGATAGCGGTGTCGTATTCAGATATTTTTCTATAACATATTCCTGTGACATTTGCACAGTAAGACATATTTTCTTTGTCGTTTAATTTCTGATAATAATCAAAAGATTTCAAATAATATTCTGCCGAGTTGTCAAAAATTTCTAATTCATAAAAATATTCGGCAGTATTTTTTGTCGCTTCTGCTAATCCTTTGATATAATTTATTTCAGTGGCAAGCAATATCGCTTGGTCGGCATAGTCTCGCGATTTTTGTAAATTTCCTTCGTAACAATATTCCGAAGATAATTGATTTAATACATCTACTTTATCTTTGTTTAATTTTTGCGGCAGCAGTTGTTCTAGTGAGTCAATATTTTGTCCTTGTAGATAAAAATGTGATATAATAAAAAAACAAAGTAAAATAAATGATTTGATTTTCATACTTTTAATCTTCTATTATTTTTTTTTCATATTTAATAATATCTCCGTAAGTGGCATCATTCATAATAGTCATGATGTTACCAAGCGGAATGTTGTCGTACAAGTGTGAATAGCTTGTCATTATTCGTATGTATGAAAGTGGTAGCGTCCCGAGACTTGATTTATCAAATTGTTCCATCGGTATCCATCCGAGTCCTTTCAAGTAAAATTCAAACCATACATGTCCTTTTAAATAGTTCTTCGGAGCGAAGTCTTTTCCTGCATCTATTGGTCCCCATACTTGTCGCGCCGGGATTCCGCAGGTGCGTGCCAAGACGACTACCGCCAGACTACCTGTCCCACATTCTACGGTGCTTGATTTGAGTATATCATCTACAATAGTCCACGTAGGCGGAATGGCATTATATGTTTTAGATGTATTTATCCAATTAACAATGTTTTTTATCGTCTCCAAGTCGGTGGATGCTTTCAATGATTTTGCAGTTGTCTTTATAGTTAAAGAGTTTAAATCAAATCGGTCTGCTCCTTCTAAATATTTTTTTATTTCTTCGCTGTAAGTTGTGTTTTTAGCGAGAGAATTAGTTATTTCGCTGCTATAGCTGTATGGTATTTTAGTTACGGTACATAGTATAGAAACTTCAGTTGTTCCAGTTGGTTTGATATAAATCAACTCGGTGTCATTCTCTTTCACTGTTTTTATGAGAGTTGCATTTGTCAATTTATATTTTGATTTTTGATATGGCAAATCAGTTGAAGGTACTGGAATACAGAGTGAACCGTCTTTTTGGTAGACTAAATTTTTATTGTTAGGCTCAAATTTAAAATTTAGAGTATATTCCACCGTTTTTAAATTTTGTAAAATAGCAACGATATAGTCGTAATTAGAAGTTCCCAGATTGTCTTTTCCAAAGCTAAACGCTTTTTTAGCATATTGTTTTGCAAGAGAGAGATTTTTTAGTTCGTAAGCAATTACTACTGCCTCCACATAGTACCAGCCGATTTTATCATTTATTGCTATAGCTTTTTCTATAGATACGAGTGCGTCTGTATAATTTAGCGTGTTTCGTAAAATATAAGCTTGATATGCAAGATAATCATTATTTTGTGGGGCTTTATCTAACGCTTTATTTATCTGAATCAACGCATTAGCGAAATCATTATTTCTTACCATCTCTATGGCTTTCAAATAATAATCGTTGTCAGTTTGCGCTAAGATTTTAGTTGTCCCACAAAATAAGAATGTCAATAGTATAATAAAGATTTTAAAATCGTTCATAATTAGATATTTATTTCATAAAGATTTCCGGTTGGCAAAATGGCATATAATTTATTGTTTCCTGCAAACATTAATCTGGTATCCAAAAATGAGTGGTCTATTAGTTTTGTATATACTCCTGTTTGTCCGTCTGTTTCCCAGATAACTCCGGTTGTTTCAAGAGTATATATCTTGTCGTTTGCTCCTGCTCCTTTTTTGGTATTTGCAAAAGCACCTGTGTCTCCTATTTTTTTACATTCGCCGTTATAAGGGTCTGTAGCATACAAATTATTGTTTTCTATGGTAAAAAAATAGTTTGTTCCGCTGAAGATAAATTGTGTTTTGGAATAATCCATGTCGTTTATTTTTGTTACTTCTCCTTCCTGATTTGTAAGAAAAGGACGACCACTTTTTGCCCCTATAGTAACAATATTTTCTCCACATGATGCTCCATAAGCGCTCTTATAATTGGCATATTCGCTTAGTTGTTTTCTTGTTCCGTCATTTACATTGGTACCATATAGAGTTCCATTTCTATCAATATTGTACACTATTTCGCTTGTCCCAAAAAGAAATTGCGAGAGAGTGTATTTTTCTTGATTTATTAACCTGCTTTCTTGCGTTTCTGGGTCTGTGACATAAACATCACCTAATTTATCTAAAGAAATTATTTTTCCGGCAGATACAACTGCCAATACGGTGTCTACCCATTCTCCTGTAGCACAAATTTGTTTTACTGAACCACGCTGATTTTCCATAATTATTTTTATTTTAAAGTTAAACTACTTGTTATCTCATCTATTATTTTTTCAAGTTCAGATGCGTCTATGGAACTTACTGATTTGAAAGATATTGCTAATTTTGTTGTATCGGGTAATGTAATTAAATGTATCTCTATATTTGAAGGAATCGGAATTTTGGTTTTTAAAATTTCGCCCGCTGAGATATTGCCCATTATCTTACGTTCTTTTAAGCTTTCTGCTGCTTTTCCGGTTGCCAAGAAAGTTGTCTTAGCATAATTTATCAACTCGGCATCTGTCATGTTTAATTTCGTTTGTGCCTCTACATCAAATTTAACAAAAATTGCTTGCAACAATATTTTATCTTCCGTTGCATCTGCCGGATAGATAAACTGCTGTGCCTCTACTCCTATATTCTCCCTTTCTGACAACACAAAGGAGGAATTAAAAGCCATACTAAAAACAAAATACGTTAATAAAGTTTTCATAATTATATTAATTTTTTCATTTATATATCATGTATAAATTAGTAATTTGATAATTTTCATATTTCATTATTTCTGCTTTAGTTCTAAAAT
>DYQJ01000181.1 GCA_020719345.1 Draconibacterium orientale
CCTTATATGGTTCAAAAAATTTATCACTTAAAAATTTACACTACCAAAATATTTAGTTTTGGAGAATACATAGAGGAAAAACCCTATAAAGTGTTAGACGAGCGAAAGATGAGAGCCAGTGCAGGTATCATGTTTCTTTGTGGTTTGATTGCCTTCATTAACGGATTTGTATTGAACCGTTATGCAATTATTCCGTACATCATGGGCAGTTTTGTTTTAAACTTCATGATTGGATTATTTATTAATCCAAAGTTTTCGCCGTCAGTGATTTTGGCATCTATTTTTGTGTGGAAACAAACATCGTTACCTATTGGCGCTGTTCAGAAGAAATTTGCATGGAGTTTAGGGCTGATATTGTCGGGAACTATATTTACGCTTTCACTTTTCTTACAAACCGACAAAAGTTATTTTGAGCCGGTTTGTATGTTGTGTATCATTTGCTTGATGCTATTATATTTAGAAACTGCTTTTGGCATTTGTGTCGGTTGCAAATTATATCAGCTGGCAGTATCCATAAAATTGCTTCCTAAGCTAAAAGAAAAACCTAACTGTATGGGAGATAGCTGTGAGAATTAATAGGTTAAGTAGATGGAAATTATAAAGGTTCTTCAATAATTTTTGTGGAATACCTGATTTTTTAAGAAATTTGATTTTATACTCAAAACGTGTATAATTTTAACTTTTATTCTCATGTAATTGTTTTGTAATTAAAACTTTGCCAAAGTTTTCAACTTTGGCAAAGTTGCCGTTTATAGTATAAATCTTGCGAGAAACTTTAGTATTATAAAAATTTCTTTTTCTTTGATTCCTTTCATATCTTTGAATTATTGAGGTTATCTTAAGAAATATTGTTGTTCATAATATTTTTGATAATCGCCGGACAGTATATTATTAAGCCATTTCTCGTTGTTCAAATACCATTCTACAGTTTTTTCCAATCCGCCTTCAAAATTTACGGAAGGACTCCAGTTAAGCTCGTTTTGAAGCTTTGTAGAGTCTATGGCATAACGTATGTCGTGACCTGCTCGGTCTTTGACAAAAGTTATAAGACGTTCCGAAGTACCTGATTCTCTGTTAAGTTTAGAGTCCATGATTTTACAAAGCAACAATATAAGGTCAATATTTTTCCACTCGTTAATACCGCCAATATTATAAGTCTCCCCTATTTTGCCATCATGAAAAATTTTATCTATCGCACCTGCATGGTCTTCTACATAAAGCCAATCACGAATATTCTCGCCTCGACCGTACACCGGAATTGGCTTGTTATTTTTTATATTATTAAAAGCAAGCGGGATAAGTTTTTCAGGAAATTGATTTGGTCCATAATTATTTGAACAATTAGAAATAACTATTGGCAATTTGTAAGTATGAAAATATGCTCGTACTAAGTGGTCGGAGCTTGCCTTAGATGCCGAGTATGGACTTCGCGGGTCGTAAGCGGTAGTCTCTGTAAATAAGCCGGTTTCTCCTAACGAACCATATACCTCGTCAGTGGAAATATGATAAAATAATTTGCCTTCATAATTGTTATGCCAAAGATTTTTAGCGGCATTCAAAAGATTTACTGTTCCTAAAATGTTGGTATGTATAAATTCCATCGGATTAGCAATGGAACGGTCTACATGTGATTCGGCAGCAAGATGTATGATGGCATCAAAGTTATATTTTGTAAAAATATCTTTTAAGGTGTCATATTCGCAAATATCTTGCTTGATAAAGAAATAATTTGGTTTGTCATGAACATCGGCAAGATTTTCAAGATTGCCGGCATAAGTCAATTTATCTAAATTATAGATATTGTAATCAGGATATTTGTTCACAAAACGTCTTACTACATGCGACCCGATAAAGCCGGCGCCTCCGGTGATTAAAATGTTTTTCATTGTGTAGAAATTTATATATTAATAATGATTATATTCCAAGCAATATTTCTTCTAACTTCTTATTTTGCAACAACATATTAACAGGATTTTCTATTTGTTCCTTTATTTTTATAAGAAAAGAAACGGCAGATTTGCCATCAATAATTCGGTGGTCATAAGATAAGGCAATATACATCATGGGACGTATTTCAACTTTTTGATTTACTGCGACAGGACGTTCTACAATATTGTGCATCCCTAAAATTCCCGATTGAGGCGGATTAATTATCGGTGTGGACAACAAAGAACCAAAAATTCCTCCATTTGTTATAGTGAAAGTTCCACCCGTCATCTCGTCTATGCTAAGCTTATTAGCCATACCTTTTTGTCCGAACTCTTTTATTTTCAATTCTATATCGGCAAGCGACATGTTCTCTGTATCTCTCAAAACAGGAACGACTAATCCTTTTTGCGACTGTACAGCAACTCCTATATCTGCAAATCTATGATAAACAATATTTTCGCCATCAATACTTGCATTTACTTCCGGATACAACATTAACGCATTAGTTGCTGCTTTGACAAAAAATGACATGTAACCTATTTTTACTCCGTATTTTTTCACAAATATTTCTTGAAACTGTTTGCGAATGGTTATTAATGCACTCATATCTAATTCATTAAAAGTTGTGAGCATAGCAGTTTCATTTTTAACTGCCACTAAGCGCTCTGCTATTTTTCTGCGAATAGCCGACATTTTAACAACTTCTTTTTCACCTTTGACAACATTTGTTTTATTAGTGTCATTTTGAGACAAATTATCTTGTGTGTTTTTAGTGTCATTAATTACTTCCGTTTTATCTAAATTAGCAATTAGTTCTACATCTTCTTTAAAAATTCTACGATAGCCGTTAATTATATCTTGCAAATTTAGATTCTTCTCCTGCATAAGTTTTTTAGCAAGCGGCGTGATTTTAACATGCGACAAGTCTTCTGTTTCAGTCTTCGGAGACTCTACTTTTTGAATATCTTGTTTTTTAATTTCCGGGGTTTGAGTATTATTTGCATAAGCGGTATCTATTTTACATGCGATGGCGCCTACTTTGATGCTCTCCCGTACATTTTTTAAGATTTCTATTTTTCCACTTGCTTCTGCGGTCACATTTAGTGTAGCTTTTTCGGATTCCACCTCAAACAGCTCCTGGTCTTTTGATACAATGTCTCCATCTTTGACGTGCCAATGTGCTATTTCTACTTCGGTTATTGATTCGCCGGGAGTAGGTACTTTTATTTCTATAATCATTTCTTTTTATTTTTTAGTTAATTAATGATAATTTATGTTATAAATAAATATTACTTTTGAATAGTCAGCTCTTGAAACACTTCTTCCATGCTTTTTTCTTTTCGTTGCATAGAAAGTACCATAATATTTTGTGAGACCGCGAAATTAAAAATAGCGGCACGAATGTCGTTCTCTAACGAGCTTTTAATTAGCCAATTATTATTATCTATTTGTTTTATTTCTATAATTCCAACTATTTTCTCCAACTTCTTGCTCTCTACATTGGTAGAAAATTCAACTAATATAGTTTGATATTCTTTATTTATTTGATTTTTAACATTTTTAGTAGAGTCATTGGCAACAATTTTACCATGATTAATAATAATTGTGCGGTCACATATTGCCTCAACCTCCTGCATAATATGGGTAGAGAGCATAACAGTTTTTTCTTTGCCTACTTCAGATATCAAATTACGGATTTCTATGATTTGATTGGGGTCAAGTCCTGTTGTTGGCTCGTCAAGTATTAAAACTTTTGGCTCGTGAATCAATGCCTGTGCGAGACCTACTCTTTGACGATAGCCCTTAGAGAGCGCCGCTATTTTTTTATGTTGTTCCAAACCTAAACCGGTTCGTTCTATTATATTATTGATAATACGATTCTTATCTTTTCGTATTTTATATATTCCGGCTACAAATGACAAATATTCTTTTACGTACATATCTAAATACAATGGATTATGTTCAGGCAAATAACCTATTTCGCTACGAATATTTAGCGAATCGGTTTCGGTATCTTGATTGTTTACCCATATTTTCCCTGATGTTTGTGGAAGATAGCACGTAATTATTTTCATCAAGGTAGATTTTCCGGCGCCATTTGGTCCTAAAAAACCTACTATCTCGCCGGTACGTATTTCAAAGCTTACTTCATTAAGAGCAAGTTGAGTCGCATATTTTTTTGTTATATTCTCTACTTTTATTGACATGGTATAAATATATTTTTTTTACAAAAGTATATTTTTTTAATAAAACTATAAAAAAAATCTAAAATATATTTATTTTTAAAATAAAAATTTTATTTTTGTCTTGTAAAAATAAATACCACAAAATGAACTTTCAAGAATTAACAGCAATTTCGCCAATAGATGGTCGCTACCGCCCTAAGGTAGAAGAGTTGTCGCCCTTCTTCTCAGAATATGGGTTAATAAAGTACCGAGTATTAGTAGAAGTGGAGTATTTCATCGCCCTGTGTGAGTATCCGCTCCCGCAGCTGAAAGATTTAGAAAAAGAAGTCTATCGTAAACTAAGAGACATATACAGACGTTTCTCTATAGAAGATGCTTTTAAAATCAAACAAATAGAAAAAATTACTAATCATGACGTAAAAGCTGTTGAATATTTTATCAAAGAACGTTTTGAAGAACTCGGTTTATCTTATTATAAAGAGTTCATCCATTTTGGACTGACATCACAAGATATAAATAATACTGCTATCCCTTTTTCTATGCGCGAAGCGATGGAGACAATTTACTATCCGCTGATTGACAACTTGATAAAAGATTTATACTTCATGTCATGCGAATGGGCTGAAATACCTATGCTCGCACGTACACATGGACAGCCGGCATCCCCCACACGACTCGGAAAAGAAATAGAAGTATTTATTGAACGACTCCAAAAACAATTAGGACTCTTAAAATTGATTCCTTATTCCGCAAAATTCGGAGGCGCCACAGGAAACTTCAATGCACATTATGTTGCATATCCTAATATTAAGTGGCACGTTTTTGCTAACTCTTTTGTCAATCACGTGCTGGGTTTAGAACGCTCGCAAACGACAACACAAATTGAACACTACGACAATCTCGCCGCTTTTTTTGACAACCTAAAACGAATAAACAATATTTTATTAGATTTCGCAAAAGACATGTGGACTTATATCTCGATGGAATATTTTAAACAAAAGATTAATAAAAACGAAGTCGGCTCCTCGGCAATGCCACACAAAGTAAATCCTATAGATTTTGAAAATGCCGAAGGAAATCTGGGAGTAGCGAATGCACTATTTGAACATTTATCTTCTAAATTACCTATCTCGCGGCTACAACGCGACTTAACGGACTCTACGGTACTAAGAAATATAGGAGTCCCTATTTCACATACTATAATATCTTTCAAATCGTTAATACGCGGAATTAGTAAACTTATAATTAATGAAGAACGTATTAATGAAGACCTTACTAAAAACTGGGCAGTAGTAGCAGAAGCTTTACAAACAATTCTTAGAAGAGAGAGATATCCTAATCCGTATGAAAAATTAAAAGAACTCACAAGAGTAGAAGGTAAAATAACGCAAGAAACTATACGAGATTTTATTAATAGATTAGATGTAAGCAATGAACTAAAAGAAGAAATGCTAAATATTACACCTTTCAATTATGTAGGTATTTAAAAAAGTAACCATTTAAAATTGATAATATGATGAAACTATTAGAAGGAAAAGTTGCACTTATAACAGGAGCAGGAAGAGGAATAGGGAAAGCGATAGCCGAAAAATTTGCCGAACAAGGAGCCGAACTCGCTTTAACAGATTTATTTATTGATGAAACTGCTTTGCAATATGTAGAAGAACTAAATGCTAAGGGAGTCAAAACTAAAATATATAAATCGGATGCAAGTAAATTTGATGATGCACAAGAAGTTGTTAAACAAATTATTACTGACTTCGGGAGAATAGATATATTAGTTAATAATGCAGGTATAACAAGAGACCAATTGCTCATGCGAATGACCGAAGAACAATGGGACATGGTGCTAACAGTTAATTTAAAATCTGTTTTTAACATGACAAAAACGGTACAAACTATAATGTTAAAACAAAAAAACGGCTCTATTATTAATATGAGCTCTGTCGTAGGAGTAAGCGGAAATGCCGGACAATCTAATTATGCCGCCTCCAAAGCAGGTATGATAGGTTTCACTAAATCTATTGCTAAAGAACTCGGCTCACGAAATATACGATGCAACGCCATTGCGCCGGGATTTATTGAAACTGAAATGACACACAAACTATCAGACGAAGTTAGAACCGAATGGATAAAAAATATCCCGCTCAGACGTGCAGGTAAACCGGAAGACGTGGCTAATGCTTGTATATTCTTAGCTTCTGATTTATCTACTTATGTTAGTGGACAAGTTATTAATGTCTGTGGAGCAATGAATACGTAAAAAAATCTTTAAAAATCACTTTAAAAAATCATTATCATGTCAGAAGAAGCAAAAAAAATGGAAACCCGCAATACTGCTGTGACTGTAAAACGAACAGCAGATGCCTCAAAAAAACAACTCAAATGCAAAGTAACGGTAGAAACTTTAAATATTAGAAGTCAGCCCGACAAAAACGCACTCATATTGCACAAAGCTAAGAAAGGAGATATTTTTGAGGTCAGCGAAGTATTAGACAGCTGGTACGCAATAGTTTTTCAAGCCGAAACAGCATATCTTGCCTCTGCATATACCGAAATAATAGAAGTCGCATCTAAGGGAAAAGTGCTGGTGGCTACGCTAAATGTCAGAAGTCAACCAAATACAACTTCTACGGTATTAGGCAAACTCGCCTTAAATGACACCATAGAAATAGTGAAAAAACTAACAGAATGGTATCAGATTAATTATCAAGGACAAAGCGCTTATGTAGTTCGCAAATTTATAAACGAAATAACAGATACAGTTACAAATAATGTAACAACAGGAGACGAAAAGAAATATTTTTATCAACGAGAAGATTATGCTACTATCCCGTTGCAACCGACAAAAACTATTGCTGTCCCAAAAGATTATAAGCCAAAAATAGCTGCTACTACTTGGAATAACTTTGGAAATTTGATTGACAAAGTAAGTGAAGAACTAAAATTTGAAGTAGAAGCAGCGCTGGCAGTACTTTGTGTAGAAAGTGGTGGCAGCGGATTTGCTAATAATAAAATGATTATTCGCTTTGAAAATCACGTCTTTGACATGTACTATGGAAAAACTAATCCCGACAATTTTGCTAAATACTACAGCTACAATAAAGCTAAACGTAGAGAAGAACACAAATTTAGAGACAAAGAAAATGGAGAATGGCAAGACTGTCACACCAGCCAAGAAATGGAATGGAAAGTATTTGAGTTTGCACGACAACTATCCGAACGTGATGCCATTTTTTCTATCAGTCTCGGCGCGCCGCAAGTCATGGGATTTAATTATAAAATAATAGGATACGCATCACCGGAAGAAATGTTTGAATATTTTTGCAAAGATATACGTTATCATCTGCTCGCACTATTTGATTTTTGCAAATATAAAGAAGCACGAATAAAATATCTGCAAGACAAAGATTTTTACTCCTTTGCAAAAGAATACAACGGAACAACAGCACCTAAGGCATACGAAGAAAGAATACGCGAATATTATGACATCTTTAAAAACCTACTCATCGGAGTAGCATAAAATAATTTTTATGAAATCGTACAGAAAAGAACTCTGGTTCAACACTACAAAACGTAGAGAATTGATAAATATCACGCATGAAGTACAAAATTGTATCAACGAGAGTAAGATTAAAGAAGGTTTAGTGCTTGTTAATGCCATGCACATCACTGCAAGTGTTTTTATCAACGATGACGAAGGAGGATTGCACCAAGATTATGAAGCATGGTTGGAAAAATTAGCCCCTGAAAAACCGTATTCGCAATACAGACATAACGGATACGAAGACAATGCTGATGCACATTTGAAGAGAACTATCATGGGACGAGAAGTAGTTTGCGCAATAACTGAAGGAAAATTAGACTTCGGACCATGGGAGAGAATTTTTTACGGAGAATTTGACGGCAAACGAGCAAAGAGAGTACTCGTAAAAATCATCGGTGAATAAATAAGCTAATACACTAAATTTTTATATTTTAATTCTTTGTGTCTTTGTATATTTGCGGTTTAAATTGCTTATAATAAAGTCACTGCAACACAAAGAAAAGTTGATGTTTTTATTTTTTTAGGTATATTAAAGCAGACTTTTTCTTAATGAAAAATATTTTGAAAAAAAGTATAAAAATATTGGTAGTGTAAATTTTTAAGTGATAAATTTTTTGAACCATATAAGGCATATAAGAACATATAAGCATTATATGCCTTATATGGTTTAATATTTTCATATAAATTAGGATAAGTATTATCACTGGAAAAATTACAGTTCCAAAATATTTATAGAAATTTAACGATGCAAATAGAAAATCAAGTAAAATCCTTATTTCGTTCGGACGAAGTAAAGGATATGGGATTTATACCTTTCCTAATAGATTTGTAGAAAAATTATTATATTTGTTCTCCAAAAAAC
>DYQJ01000182.1 GCA_020719345.1 Draconibacterium orientale
CTGCTTAAAAGTAGTTTACACTTTTTTCTTTGCGAAACTCTGCGAAAAACTTTGCGAAACTCTGCGAGAAATTGATAATCAAATATTTCACGCAGAGTTTCGCAAAGAAGTGTAACCTAATAAATGAAACATGCCTATATTTCTATTTAATCCCCCAAAATTATTTCTTCTTAGACGGGGTAAAAGTGTAATTTTCTAATTTATCAAAAATATAAGGCCAGTCTGGTCCCATTAGCCATGCTCCAGTAGAAGAATATCCTCTGTCCCAACTTGTCATGTATGTTTCGGCGAGTTTCGTTTGTGTGGTAATATATTTTACTTGTGGTAAATAAGGTATTGTAGCCAGACAACTATTACCTTCAGTAGAAGCTTCAAAAATATTTTGTTGATTGAGTGTGAATTTTAATCCGCAATTTTCTTTTATTACGATTCCACTTGTTGTGAGATTATCAAAAATAGCAGGATTTAGATAACCTTGTTTATATATAGTTGGGTTTGTGATGGAGTAAATTTCGTCATAAATAGTTCCATCTTGTGCGAGTACCATTTTGTATATTCTTTGACGATACGGGTTTGCTTGGTCGTCTGCATACGCTTGCTCTACATATAGCCAGTAAATATTTTCTCCCACATTTCTATCTTTCCAAATTTGTGCCATGTGGAGTCTGACATCTACAATATATTGATTAGTAGTAGTATCTGCATGTGCTTGGCTGCTAAAATATCCGGTCATGCGTTGCATAAGCATCTCAAAATTAGCTTTGTCATTAGTAATTGTAAAGCTAAACGATTTTTCGTCTTGTCTTCCAAAATCATTTTCTGCGGTGACAGTAATTACATGAGTATTGACCGACAAATCTGATTTGTAGAAATTAAAGCCGCTTCCGATTGTTCCATCTTTATCAGATGTCCATACAACTTTACTTTCGTTAAAAGAGGCGTTATTCAGATTTGTTGCTGTGCATTTAAAATTAATATTATAACCGCGATAATATTTATTTTGTAATTGTTCTAAAGTAAGCGTAACGGTATTTTGATTTACTTTTACATTCACTTCGTAGTAGAAAGTTTTATAATCTTGATACGAAATAGTTATTTTGTGCTGATTAGCCGATAAATTAGTTTTATTAAGAGTTTTACCTTTCCCTATTTCGCCGTCTTTGTCTGATGTCCAGATTATTTTTTGCTCGTCTATTGTAATATTTTGATTAGGAAATGTCGGATTGCAAGAGAAATTTATTGTCTCGGCTTCTATTATTTCTAAGTTATTATTAGGAGTAACCGCTCCGAAATTCATCTCATTAGACAAAATATCTAATTGTAATTCGTAGGTATAAGTATTTTCTGCGGTGTAAGAGATTGTAATTTTGTGATTATTAACGGAAAGATTGGTAGTATTAAAAGTTTTACCTTTACCTATTTCGCCGTCTTTATCTGATGTCCATACTATTTTTTGTTCGTCTATAGTTTCTTCGCTTACGAATTTAGGATTACAGCTAAAAATTATTTGGTCTCCCTGATAAATTTGAGCATTTTGAGCTGGTGCAATTTCTCCGAATGTGAAATCATTTTTTATGATTGTAATTGTAATAGTTTCTTCACTTCTTTGGTCTTTGCTGTCTGTAGCTTGTATGGTAATTGTGTGATTATTAATAGACAAGTTGTTTTTTGAAACTATATATCCTTTTCCAATTTCTCCATCTTTGTCGGATTTCCAAATGATGTTTTAGTCATCTAATTTTAGTCCATCTTCTTCATCAGTGATTGTTGCTTCAAATTTTACTTCTTGTCCTTCAACAAAAGTAGCATTGTTAAGTGGTTGTTTTATCTCAATTTCCGGGGCAGAGTTTTTACAGGCATACAGTAATGTTATGCTCAAAATTAACAACAAGATGCGATAATAACTACGTTTCATTTTAAATAAATTTAAGAGTTTAATTTTTCGCAAATTTGAGATAAAAAAATGAGAAAATAAATAGTCTAAACCCTGAAAAAAAATAATCATTGTTTACCATGAGCAAAAAAAAAGGAGAAGTGTACCTTCTCCTTTCCAATGAAAAACAATAAATGAAAAGATTTTTGCATCAATTACTTCTTTTTGACCATTTTTCTGGAGGAGTAATTTATTTTAAGCGCTTGTGCTTTACGTAGTTCTTGTTTTAAATCTGTAACTATCCCCATTTCAGTTTCCTCGTCTACTTTCAACGATGTCGTCATTTGTGGTTGTAGTTCTTCTGCCACTGCACCTCTTTCTGCCATAACATAATTGTAGATATCTGTTAGTTCAGATATTTGGTCGTTTAATTGTATTTTAGGTTCTGACCCGTACAGTTCTTGTAGTGCCGGTATTGGCTTACCTATATAAATGTAACTAACCATTGACTTGTTCTCCAATTTTTTTACTTCTGTGGCTTGTGGTAGCTTAATCTTAATTTTTAGTTCGGTTTCTTTCATCGTAGTAGTAACCATGAAGAAGAACAATATCATAAAAACTATATCCGGCAATGAAGCTGTAGAAATAGCGGATGCTCCCTTTTTCTTATTTTTAGAAAATTTTGACATAATATTATGCTGTTAAGATTATTTAAAACTTTTTGGTTCTGCTTCAGAAATACTAAGAGGGTAAACTAACTGAATTAGTTCTTGTTGGTCTTCGGTACAGTCGTTGAACTTATTTTCATAAACTTTTTCTGCAAGTTCATCTCTTAGTTCGTTGATAGATGCCACGAGATAGTTCTGTATTTCTATATATTTAGAATACTTAGTACCTCTGTCGTTTTGTAATGATACTATCCCTTTAGAAATTTTAACGTCTCCAATTTCTTTAATTAGCCGATTGTATTTTCTTATGTTATCTTCTTCGTTAGCTTTAATGTATTTTTCTAATTTGTGCGAAGCCATTTCCCCTTCGGAAAGATTCTCTAAGTCAGCGGGATTGACATAAAATTCTTTAGTAATATCTTTTAAATTCAAAGGGTCAGTTAAATTTCCTTCTACTGCGAGTTGATTATCCTTATTAATAAGTACAATCAACACGTTTCTTTCTTTTACTCTCAAATCTTGTGCTTGGTCTACTACCCATGGTGGCAACTTACGAGTTATCCCGGAATCGACGTCCATGGTTGTAGCAACAAGGAAAAAAATCAAAAGCAAAAAAGCTATATCAGCCATTGACCCTGCATTAATTTCAGGTACATCTCTTTTTGCCATATCGTTAAAATTTTGATGAAATTGTTTGAAAGAATAAACATTTCAAACAATTTCTGTGTTAAATTTATTTAAAAAATTTCATAACTTCGGATGCTGCTACAGCAATTATCCCTAACACAGTTAAAATATATACGGAGTACAAACAAGTATCTCCAAGTATTAGAGAGGAAGGTTCATTACCAGAAGTTTCTACGGTGAACTTCATCAGAGTTCCATCTGCTGATAGATATGAAACAAGTATAACCAAACCAAGCACTCCTATAGATATCAGACTTTTAACAGCAGCCTTAGGATTATGTATTACAGTGAATATAGGAGATACAACTGCTGCAAATATTACTGATGCTATCAACAAAACTACGCTCCAGTTGAGGAAATAATCTAATATAGGTTGTTGATCTGGTGGTGTTGTATCATCTGCTACGACATTCATATAAAATAACAGTACAAGTATAGCCGATATAACCATCAGCACTATTAACAATATATTTAATATTTTTGACAAGCTATTTGACATTTTATTTATTTTTTAAATTTGTGTTTCACTAATATGTCTATCAAAGAAATAGAAGCATCTTCCATTTTATTAACGATTGCATCTACTTTAGAAACCAATAAGTTATAGAATATTTGCAATATCATAGCAACAATAAGCCCAGCGACTGTAGTGATAAGTGCGACTTTAATACCTCCTGCAACTAATGAAGGGGATATATCACCGGCTGCTTTTATTGCGTCAAAAGCACCAATCATACCGATAACTGTTCCTAAGAATCCTAACATTGGAGCAAGCGCGATGAACAAAGTTATCCAGCTAAGACCTTTTTCAAGTAATCCCATTTGAACTCCACCGTAAGAAATAACAGATTTTTCTACTACTTCTATACCTTGGTCTGCTCTGTCTAAACCTTGATAAAAAATACTTGCTACCGGACCTCTTGTAGAACGGCATACTTCTTTTGCTGCTTCTACTCCGCCGGAAGTTAATGCGTCTTCTATATTTTTCAAGAGTTTATCAGTGTTAGTAGATGCAAGTGTGAGATAAATAATTCTCTCAAGTGCGATAGCCAAACCTAATATTAAACATAAAAGTACAACTGCCATAAATCCCGGACCTCCTTCGATAAACTTCTTCTTTATTTCCTGGTGTGCACTCAATTCTTCTTCCACTACAGGGTCAGCAGTGGTAACTTTAGTGTCGTCTGTCTTTACAACTTTCGTAGTGTCAGTACTCGGGTCTGTTTGCGAATATGAGACTACTGCATTTCCCAAAAAAAGAATAGCAAAAATTGTTACTAATGCAAATAATTTTTTCATGTGCTTTTTCCTATTTATAAAATTAATAAAATTTATTGTTAATAAAAATGTAGCGGAGAGAGTGGGATTCGAACCCACGATACGCTTTTGGCGTATACACACTTTCCAGGCGTGCTCCTTCGTCCACTCGGACATCTCTCCTCAATTATAATGTTATAAATTCAATACAAATAAATAAAAAATATTTTAAATAAAAAAAGAATTTTGATTATTTTTTTTATTTTTTTTTAAAAAGGATATCCTATACCAAAATTAAATCCGAGGTCAGACCATCTGTAGTTTCTGCTTTTAGGTATCCACCGTTGTCCTTCCGGCAGGATTGGGTCTTTGAGTTTTATTCCGAGGTCAAATCGCAAAATAAGAAAAGATATATCCAATCTTATACCTGCTCCAGTGCCTATGGCTATCTCTTTATAGAAATTTTTTAAGACAAACAATGAATTAGGTCTGTTATCATACTGATTAATCGCCCATATATTACCGTAGTCAATAAAAAAAGCACCTTGAGTAATTCCGACAAATTTTATTCGGTATTCTATATTTCCTTCTATTTTGATGTCAGAAGATTGGAAAGGGAGGATTTTGCTGTTGGCTTGTTGTAAATTGTCGTCATTTAATTTGAAAGATCCTGGTCCGAGGGAGCGTATTTGCCAAGCGCGTATTCCGTTTGAGCCGCCGCAAAAATATTGTTCGTTAAAAGGGAGTAGATTAGAATTTTTATAAGGCAGTCCGGCTCCGAGAAAGATGCGATATACAATAGTGTTATTTTTATCAATGACATTGTAATATCTAAAATCTATGTCCATTTTAAAAAATTGAGAATATACAGAATTAACAATCGGTACGGTATAAGCTCCTGTCTGGTCTTTAGTTATATCCGTTATTTTGGTTACATTTAAGAAATTAACTATTGCGTCTACGGTATTTCCGGAGGTTGCAATATTTAATTTATAATAGATAAAGTCAGGTTTTGCATTTTTTTGATTGGAAAAAGAGTAGCTAAAATTTGTACCAAAAATAAATTGGTCTTCATAGCTTTCTTTGGTAAAAGTTTTATTTAACCAGAGGACAAATATAGAGTCCATTTTTTCGGGCGGGACTCTAATCAAATTGAGTCTGACAGGTGCGAACATGTAATTTCGTTTGTCGGCAGATTTCCAATAATAAGCGAAGCTGATGTTAGCAATAGTTCGGGTGTATTCAGGTCTGTTTTGATAGTTAAACCCTAAGTTAATTAGCGTTTTAGGATTATATTTAGCGACTGTTTTTTTCAAATTTTTAGATTTAATATATAATTTAGGAATTTCCAGACTGCTTTCGAGCATATATTCTTGAGTATTGAATCCTCTGAATTTCAATGCAGTGATGGTATCATTATAAATTTTATGACTTTCCAGCGTTAGCGATAGTTTTATATCTAAGACTTGTCCTCTTCGGCGGAGGTTTTTATGTTGATATTTGATATTACTTGTAGCTCCAATGTTTCCTGAGGTGTTAGTTCCCTGAAATTCAATGAGTCGCGATTGTGGTTGTGTAGGAGTGAGTTGAATATTACAATTAATTAAATTATTAATCGTATCAATTTTATAAAATTGTATGTTCGATAGCTTATATATTTTGAAAGACGAGAGATATTTGTAAGTATTTTTGACGTTTTCGTAAGAATAATTGCTGTCCGGATATATTGAAATATCATTAACTATTGCTTGCGGTATTATAGTAAATTTATTTTTTAGCAGGAATTGGTATTTAGCTTTTTTGTCGTTAAGTGTTACAAAAGTATCTATGTCTGCAAAGTATTGCGTAGGCATTGCGAGTGCGAGTTGCGGATTGTATTCGCTAAAAATGAATACATTTTTAATTTTATATTTATTAAAGATTTTAAAATCATCGGGTTCTTTGATAGTCGTAGTTAAAATGGCTTTATTATTTTTGTTTACAGTGTCGATGACAAATTTGACAAATTGTTTGGAGAAGTCATAGTATCCGTTATTATTTAATAAGTTAGCAATTTCGGTTCGGTATGTTTGTATTAGTTCTATGTCGAGGTTCTCATTTTTTTTAAGCGCGAAGTTATTTTTATTATTTTCAATAATTTGATTAACTTCTGAGTTTTGAATATCATAAATAATATCTCCTATTTTAATAGGTTGATTTGTATTTATATAATAAGTGATATTAGCTTTTTTCCTTTTAAATATAGTGTCAATTGTTACCTGAGCATAGAAATAACCTTTACTTTTGAGGAATAATTTGAATTGTTCGGATGCTTGGATAATTTTTTTGCTGTCATAGATGTCGGGTTTTTCGCCTATTTTCATTAAGTATTTAGCAAAAGTTTTGAGTTCGTTTTTTTTCTTTTTCAAAAGGATTTCATCTCTGTTTTTAATTCTATTAGAATACTTAATAGAGTCTTTGAGATATTGCGTATATTCTTTATTGTAAGTTTTTTGATTGTTATTAATATTAGCTTTGTACATTTTAGTCTTATGTTCTTTCATTTTATCAATAAATTTTCCTGTTCGGTCGTCGAATCGTTGTTCTATTTTTGTATTTTTATTGACAAGTTTAATAGAGTCTCGTGTGTTTCGTTTGTTTGTTTTATTGTGATTTACAGAGTTATATATTCTTGCGTGAAATGCTATCCAGAATGTTTTTCTGAGTTTTTTTTGTTTTAGGAATTGGATGAAGTCGTCTTCATCAAATTCGGAGTTTTTACATACGAATTTGATTTTATTTACGATATGTTGGTTCTCTTCAAGATATTTAGTCGGTGCGCAGCTGTGCATAAAAAAGAAGATAATAAAAAAAAGTGCAAAAAATAGGGAGTACTTATTTTTCATATCTGTTAATTAATTAAAATTTCATTCTGGCAATAGGTGCAATATCTTGATTGACAAAATCTTGGTTAATATATTTATAGTATCCGGTTATGGCTATCATTGCTGCATTGTCGGTAGTGAATTTTCTTTGCGGGATGAATGCTGTCCATTTGTATTTTTGGCATATTTCAGTTATTCGGTTTCTTAGTCCCGAGTTTGCTGCTACTCCTCCCCCGATGGCAATTTTTTTAATATTAGTTAATTTTACTGCTTGTATAATTTTATCGGCAAGTATTTCAATAATAGTATGTTGCAAAGATGCGGCGAGGTCACAAATATTTTCTTGTATAAAATTAGGATTTTCTTTCATTTTATCTTGTAAGAAATATAAGAAAGAGGTTTTTAGTCCGCTGAAGCTAAAATTTAATTCGCTGACATTAGGTTTGGCAAATTTGAACTTTAAATGATTTCCTTGCGAGGCGAGTTTATCTATTACAGGTCCTCCCGGGTATCCGAGTCCGAGTACTTTTGCGCATTTATCAAAAGCTTCTCCTGCGGCATCATCTATTGTTTGTCCTATTATTTCCATGTTATAGAAGTCGTTGACAACAACAATTTGTGTGTGTCCTCCAGATACGAGGAGATTTAAAAATGGGAAATCCGGAATAATGTTATCTTTGTCTTTTTCTTTAATAAAATGTGAAAGAATATGTCCATGCAGATGATTTACTTCTATCAGCGGAATGTTATTAGTTAAAGCAAGTGCTTTCGCAAATGATGTGCCTACAAGAAGTGACCCCATTAGTCCGGGACCGCGAGTGAACGCTATTGCAGATATGTCGGTTAAAGCTATATTTGCTTGGCGAATAGCTGTATCTACTACGGGAACAATATTTTGTTGATGTGCGCGAGAGGCAAGCTCCGGCACCACTCCTCCATATATTTTATGGACTTCTTGACCTGCGACTACATTAGAAAGTAAAAAAGTATCTTGTATGACTGCTGCAGAGGTGTCATCACAAGACGATTCTATAGCTAAAATTGTTATTTTATTCATTTTATTTGATATTTATTTTTTTAATAAAAACTTCTTTGTCCACAAAGACAATCGGCAATCGTATAATTTTGTCCATCGGGATTTTATTATCTAATAGTTCTT
>DYQJ01000001.1:0-5520 GCA_020719345.1 Draconibacterium orientale
CGAGTTCGTTTTATTTATGGAACGGCGAAGCAGACAGAGGGTTAACATATAACACAACGACCATTGCTTTTTTTGTGGGCAGAAGTGCTAAATTGAAACTTTTGTGCAAGAAAGAAACATTGGTGCGGAATTGAAACATTTGTGCTTACACGCCCACAAAAAAAGCAACGGCGTGTGTTATTTTCCGTTATGCAAAACTATTTTATTATAAATCAAGATATTAAATTTATAAATTAAAAGTATAATACTTAAAAAGATGCAAGTACCTAAAACTTGTTTATCAAATGGACTGGTGCAGTTAAAAGAAAATGATAGCGGAAATGCTCCTATATTGAATTATAATCTGCCGCAAAAATCGGCTTTTACTTCATATAGTACAAATATTTTGAAAGTGCCGTTAGAAAAGCCCCAAATAAGAATCATTTTATTGGCTCTACATATTGGAAACCTGAATAATTATGAAATTTAGTAATTTAATTTTTATATTGTCAATATATTCCACAATTGCATTTTCTCAAAATGAAATAATAAATTATAATTTTAAAAATTTTGATAGTTTAAGATACACAATTTATTTTAAAAATAATATTACCGAAGATTTATATTTAAAATTTGAACTTAGTAATACTTCGTTTTATCCTACTTTTTGGGAATACAATAAAAGTTGGCAAATTTGTAATTTTACAGATAATATTGATTTATTTGTTTGTAAACATGAAGGTGATTTAACAACTAATATTTTTTTTATTGATAAAATAAAAAACGAGGGATTTGTTATTAGTAATTTTATTGCTAAAAAAATAGACGTTCTATCTTTTAACAATATTTTAATTTTTACAATACAAAGAGAAAATTATACTCGTATAATTTTTTATGATTTAAATAAAAATACTTTTGTATATAATAATAGTATTGATTTGAGAACTAATTACGATTTACTTGGAGATAATGTAAGATATATTTGCAATTTTGAAATATTATTAAAAAATGATAATGTATTTGTTATTTTTAAAATTACAAAGATAAATAAAAATAATAACTCTGAAAAAAGCAATATTTACAAATTAAATGTGTCAAAACAAAAAATATCAAAATTTTATGGAAACAAGACAATATTAATTGAGAACAAAATTTTTTATTCAAAATTCTTTTTCTACCAATAAATTTACATAACATGGCACAAAACGACCATGCAAGCTAGCGGTGCGAAACCAAACATTTGTGCAGAAATGAACAATGAAATAATTTTTTACAGAAGTGCGCAGACTCTCTGCACGGAATTTGTGCCTTCATGTTAAACATTAATATTTTAATTATATTATGAATCCACAACTTGAAAGAATGATAGATAATGCCCTACAAGGAGGCATTACCGAGAGAGAGCGCGAAATATTAATATCTAAGGCAATTAGCTTAGGTATTGATAAACACGAATTTGAACTATATTTAGAAAATAAACTTCAAAACAAAACGACTCTTCCTCCTCCTACAACAAATTTTTTGTCGTGTCCTAAGTGCGGCGGACAAGTACCTGTCTTGTCCAAAGTATGCCCATATTGTGAGTATGTATTTGAAAATAAAGACCAAACAACCTCGGCACAATATTTAATACAACAGCTCAATCGTAATATCTTCTTTTTAAAGACCTTACCAAAAGCCAATGTATTAAGAACTATCTTTTATGAAAATCTTTTTGTGAGTGCCATCATTTTAACCATTTATATATTAATACTGTTTAGTGTTTCAAATATAGCTATTTTTACCTTACCACTGGTTGTTTTATTTCCGCTACTCTTTATCGGCGGACCTATCAAATTGATAATGAAAATTAGCGGACGCGATAAAAAAAAATTCAAACCCAAATTCAAGACCATACTTGCCGGTTTTGAAGCCAATCGCAGAAATGCCGAAATTTATTATGGCGACAATGCCGAGATAAAAAAATTAATCTCCGAGTTCACCGCAGAAGCCGAGCAGATGGAAACTGATAGGAAAAAAACGAAAAAAAATACAGTTATTATTTCTTCCATCATCGGTTTTATTTTCTTAGCATTATTATTTGTACCTTACAAATCCATGCAAAGCGACAAAAATAAAGTTTTTGAAGTAGAAATGCAGGAATTATTCCGATTCAATAAAAATATAAGCATTCAAGATAGTATCGTATTTGGCGAGATGTCAAAATATATTTATATTCCTAAGCAAACAATAAACATGAATTACAGATTAGAACACGACGCATTTAATAATCAAGTATTATTTTTATCCACAACTCCCATAAAATTAGTTGTGTACGCAAATGATACGTCATTATCAAGACAACATGGCTCTCCTAAAGTAGAAATACAACTATTGGTCACCGACTCGCTTGGCAAACAATTAGAAACATTGCCCCCGCTGTCCGCAGAAAATTATAAAGACCTCATGGACAAGATACGAGACGGAAAAGGCGAAGTATCTATCAGCTTCAAAATAAATAAATCTGTTCAGCCATCCAACAAGTCCGAATACGAAAATTATAATAAAATAATAGAGACAAAAGCTGTCAATTTCAAAATACAAACCAAATACTCGTCACATTAAATATTATTAAACTAAATTATAGTACAAGTTATGAAACGAATCGTGATATTTTTTATTAGTGTATTATTTATTTTATCGTGTAACACTTCCAAGCGTTATCTTGAAAAACGTCAATACGATCTTGCCGTTCGTCATACGGTTAAAAAGTTGTCGCGCAATCCGGACAAACCAAAAGAAATATTAGTCTTGGAAGAGGCATATCCTAAGGCAAATGCAATAAATCAGGAGCGCATCTCTGTTTTACATTCAGAAGGTAAGCCCGAACGTTGGGACGAAATCTTTCAAATTTATGTGACACTAAAAGACCGTCAGACATTAGTTGAGAAAGTTACCCCGCTAAAAATAGATGGCAGAACGGTTAAATTTGAGCATGTTGACTACGATAAATTGATAAAAGAATCCAAGACAAAAGCCGCGGCATATTATTACACGCATGCGAAAAAACTGATGGACGAGAATTATAAAGAAAGCTATCGTCAGGCGTATGAAGAGTTTAGCTCGGCAAAAGAATATACCAATATCTACAAAGACGTGGACTCATTAATGACCGTTTGTCAAACAAAAGGAACAATATATGCGCTGTTGGTTGCCGTCAATAAATCGCCAATAAAGATGCCGGATCCCTTCTTGATAAATATCTTAGAACAAAATACGTCACATATCAATTCTTTCTGGGTAAAATATGACACCAAAAACGAGGGCAAAACTTATGATTATAACGTAAATATTATTATCAAAAAAATTGATGTCTCCCCTGATATGATATCTGAAAGGTCGTATGTAGAAAGCACAAAAATTCGCGATGGCTGGGAAAATGTATTAGATGAAAACGGCAAAGTAAAAAAAGACAGCTTAGGCAACGAGATAAAAGTAGAGAAATATACGACAGTAAGTTGTACGGTCATCGAGTCCCGCCAAAATAAAAGTGCCATGATTTCCGGCGAGGTAGAATATTATGAAAACACGAGCAAAGAAGTGACCTTAGTTCGCGATTTCAAAGCCGAGCATGTTTTTGAAAACTTTTTTGCCATAGCGAGTGGAAATTTGGCAGCATTATCATCAGAGAGTAAAATAAAAACATTACAAAAAGCAATCCCATATCCTACTGAGCAAGAAATGTTAGGCGCCACAAATGCAACATTAAAAGATGTTATCGCCAATCTCTTAAAAGACAATTCTACCAATTTGCTAATGAAATTTTAGCAAAGTAATAAAAAGTTGCCATTTATAGTATAATAATAAAAACATTAATATAATTCATTATGAAAATAGCATTAGCTTCTGACCATGCAGGTTATGAATTGAAAATTTATCTTATAGATTATTTAACTTCTCAAAATCACGAGATTAATGATTACGGTTGTTACAGTGGTGATAGTGTGGACTATGCCGATTTTGCACATCCAATGGCACTGTCTGTAGAAAATGGCGAAAATGAAATGGGGGTTGCAGTTTGCGGTAGTGGCAATGGCATCAATATGACCGCCAATAAACATCAGGGTATTCGCTCCGCTTTGTGTTGGAATGTAGAAATAGCCCGTCTCTCCCGCATGCACAACAATGCGAATGTCTGTGCGTTACCGGCTCGTTTTGTTACTAAAGAACTGGCTCTGGAGATATTAAATGCTTTTTTGTCCGAAGCATTTGAAGGAGGACGACATATTCGTAGAATAGAGAAAATGCCGATTAATAAGCAAATGTAGAACAATTTTCATCCACGAATTACACGAAATTACACGAAATTAATTTATTATAAATTAGTGTAATTCGTGTAATTGTTGGACAAAATTATAAAATATTTCAAAAAAGCATATAATTAATTTAAAAAAGATTAAATTTGAATAATTGAAAATAAATTATATGAAGTACACACAAATAACAATAAAAGATATAGCAAAGAAGATAGGAGTCTCGCCGTCTACTGTTTCACGTGCGCTTAAAGACCATCCCGACATAAGTGAAAAAACACGCAAAGAAATACAAGAATTAGCCAAAGAATTGCATTATCGTCCCAATTCTATTGCGCTAAGTTTGCGCCAAAACAAGAGTAACGTAATAGGAGTCATTGTACCACAATTAGTTCATCATTTCTTTTCGCAAGTCATCAGCGGAATAGAAGATATAGTTTCTAAAAATAAATATAATATAATTATATGTCAGTCAAATGAAAATTACGAGCGAGAGATACAAAATATTCAAACAATGATAACAAGTCATGTTGCTGGAATATTAATTTCGCGAACAAAGGAGACCTGCGACGACGAACATTTTAAAACAGTTTTAGATATTGGAATCCCTATGGTATTTTTTGACCGCACTTACAAAGAGTTAGACACCGACAAAGTAATAATAGATGACATCGGGGCGGCATATCTGGCTACCGAGCATCTGATAAAAGCAGGTTGCAAACGAATAGTGCATTTCAAAGGTCCAGATAATTTACACATCTCACGAAAACGTTTAGAAGGGTATAGACGCGCTTTAGAAGTTCATAATTTAAAATTTGACGAGTCTCTTGTAATATTATGCGACAATCTGGAAGATGCCATGAAGACAACACAAAACCTGATAGATAGCAATAATCTACCCGATGGCATTTTTGCAGTGAACGACAACGCTGCGATAGGCGCGCTAAAAACATTAAAACGAAACAATATAGCCATACCGCAGCAAGTAGCAATAGTAGGATTCTCAAACGAGTTAATATCAAGTATAACAACACCTTCGCTTACTACAATAGAACAAAACGGTTATGAAATAGGAAAACGCGCAGCCGAATTGATATTGAAACGAATCAACTCCAAGAAAGAATATCCATCGCAAACTATCATCGTCCCGACAAGCTTAATCAAACGGGAAAGCAGCTAATTAGGGGTTAGGGGTTAGTTCCTATTCCCTAAACCCTACTCCCTCGCACCTAACAGGGCGAAGGATTAG
>DYQJ01000001.1:5620-44518 GCA_020719345.1 Draconibacterium orientale
GGGCGAAGGATTAGTTCCTATTCCCTAAACCCTACTCCCTCGCACCTAACAGGGCGAAGGATTAGTTCCTATTCCCTAAACCCTACTCCCTCGCACCTAACAGGGCGAAGGATTAGTTCCTATTCCCTAAACCCTACTCCCTCGCACCTAACAGGGCGAAGTATTAGTTCCTATTCCCTAAACCCTACTCCCTCGCACCTAACAGGGGTGAAGGATTAGTTCCTATTCCCTAAACCCTACTCCCTCGCACCTAACAGGGGCGAAGGATTAGTTCCTATTCCCTAAACCCTACTCCCTCGCACCTAACAGGGGCGAAGGATTAGTTCCTATTCCCTAAACCCTACTCCCTCGCACCTAACAGGGCGAAGGATTAGTTCCTATTCCCTAAACCCTACTCCCTCGCCACTAACAAGGGCGAAGGATTAGTTCCTATTCCCTAAACCCTACTCCCTCGCCACTAACAGCTAAATTTTTATTCCCATGACTAAAATGTCATCTATTTGAAACATAGTACCTTTCCAGCTAATATTTTCTGCATCTAAGATGTCTTTCTGTTGGGAAAACGGCAAATTATTTATTTTGATTAATAATTCTTTGAAACGCTTAGTCTTATATTTTTCTTTATAGCTCTCGTTGAATTGGTCTACATAACCGTCTGAAAATAAATATATTCTGTCGTTTTTGTCCATTTCAATAAAAGACGATTCAAAATCTTTCTCCTTATAATATATTCCGATTGGGTTTTTCGTTGCTTTTAGTTCTATTAGGTCATTATAATTTTCGTTTTTAAAAATATATGCCGAGTTGTTTGCACCTGCAAAATCTAATATCTTATTATTTTGGTCATAAATACACAATGCAATATCCATCCCGTCTTTTGTATCTACGTCATAATCTGTCTGTTGAAGTGATATTTTAATTTGATTTCGTAGTTCATTAAGTACTTGACAAGATTTTTTAACACTTTCTTGTCGTATAATTTCATTTAAAAGTGCTATTCCAAGCATACTAACAAAGGCGCCTGGAACTCCATGTCCGGTACAGTCGGCTACAGCAAATACTAAGTAATGTTTTATTTTTTTCATCCAATAGAAGTCGCCGCTGACTATGTCTTTTGGTTTGAATAAAACAAAATAGTCACTGAAATTTTGTTCAAATAATTGATTAATAGGTAATACCGCATTTTGAATACGGCTGGCATAATTGATACTGTCTTTTATCTCCTGATGCGCCTTTTCTATTTTCTCTTTTTGTTTATTTATTTCATAAGTTCTTTCGGTTACTTTTTGCTCCAGAATATTTCGTTGATTTATAAGTTTACGTTCTCTTAGCTTAATAAAAAAATATATCAAAAAAACTACAATAAAGATATAAGAAATTATAGCTATTCGGCTCATCCACCAGGGCGGTAAAATTTTGATATTAATTTCAATTCCTATATTATTCCATGTGCCATCATTATTAGCTGCTATTACCGAAAAAACATATTCTCCGGCTGCCAAATTGCTAAAAGGCACGAAGTTACGAGTACCTATATGTATCCATTCTTCATCTTTTCCGTTTTTGGACATCTTGTAAGCATATTGATTTTTATTGTAATTAGTATATTCTAAAGCAGAAAATTGAATAGTAAATGCAGATATATCATCGTCTAAAACAATATCTTGAACACTATCTACATTGATATAAAATAAATTAGCTTTTGTTACCACTTCAAATTTTGTAAACACTATATTGGGGACAAATAAATTATTGCTAAGAGAGTCGGGATAAAAAGAATTAAATCCGTTCATTCCGCCAAAAAATATTTCCCCATCCGGACTGATATATTTCGCGCCGAGATTAAATTCCACACTTTGTAACCCTTCTTCTATGCTGTAATTAGTGAAGCTGTTATTATCGTGATTAAATTTTGACAATCCTGAACCGGTTGCTAACCAGAGACTTTTATTTTTGTCTTCTAATATTTCGTACACCACATTACCCGCTAATCCGGATTCTACTGAGAAAAAAGTGAACGAGTTATCTTTTTTATTATACTTATTTAATCCCGAATTAGTGCCTATCCATATATTTCCTTCAAAATCTTCGCACAACGAGATGACAAAATTATCACACAAAGAATTTGTATTTTCCTGGTCTTTTAGAAAATGCGTTATTTTATTTTTTTGCAAATCAAACATATCAAGTCCGTTAGCCGTTGCTATCCACAAAAATCCCTGACTGTCTATCATTATTTCATAAATATAATTCCAACAAATAAACGATTCTTTATATATCTCTGTTTTATAATCTATTAAGTTTATTTTTATAAGACCATTTTGCGTGCCGAACCACAAGTTTTTGTTTTTATCTTCTATGATAGAATTAACTCTATTATTTTCAAAATTAGGAATATTTTTAGAATTAAAAAAGAGATGAGCATATTGAAATTTCTGCTTGTCGGTATCATAAATCATGACCCCGTTGCGTGTGCCTATCCACACGTGTCCGTAGGAGTCCTCTTTGATTGCGTGAATATAATTATCACAAATATAATTATTTAACGAGTCGGCGGAAAAATGTTTTACATAATTAGCACTTCTGTTATAGATATTTAATCCTTTTCCCCAATTGCCTACCCAGATATTATTTTCTTTGTCTTTGTATAACGAGGCGATAATATTGTCTAAAAGATTGACAGAATTTGCCTCTTGTGATTGTCGGTATAATCTAAATTTTTGTGGTTTCAAATCGGTTTTAGAAATTCCCTTCAAAGTAGCTACCCACAAATTATTGGAATTATCTATTGTTATATCAAATATATTATCATTAATCAGCGCAGATTTTTGTTGATTATATAATTGAAAACGAATATTAATATTTTCATTATCAAGTAAATAACAAGAAGCAATACCTTTATCTGTTCCTATCCATAATCTATTGTTTCTGTCGCACAAAATGGAGTTTATAGAATTAGATGGTAACGAGAAATTGTCATCTGGATTGTTATAATATTTTATAATTTTTTTTGTCTTTTTATTATAAAAGTTCAAACCATTTGCTGTTCCAAACCATAAATTTTTATTATTGTCTTCACAAATAGATTTAACTATTTGATTACTGATAGCAAAATCATCTGGTAAGTTAAGCGTATTTTCTGCGGTTATGTTATTAAAAATTTGTTTAGAAATATCAAAATAAGCAAGTCCTTTTGTGGAGGCAATCCATATTAGTCCTTCGCTGTCTTTAAATATAGGTATTTTTTCATTCTTATCGGTGTTATCAATTTCTTGCGAATTTACATAATGTTTATATGTGCTATCCCTTAAATTATAGATAGTTAAGACGGGTGGCGTGTTGATATATAGTTGATAATTATCTACATAAATTCCGTAAACGCATTTTACAATGTTATCAAAGCTTATTAAAGAGTATTTTAATTTTTTAAATACTCCGCTTTTTTTATCAAAACAATTGACGCCTTTTTTTGTTGCTATCCAGATTTTTCCATCTTTGGATTCGGTAATATCAAATATCCAATTGTCGGATATAGAGTTCGTATCTATATGCGAGTAGCGATATTTGGTAAAAACTTGTCCATCAAATTTATTTAAGCCGTTTTGTGTTCCGAACCACATATATCCTTGCGAGTCATGAAACACACAATTGACCACACTTTGCGAGAGACCATGTTGAATGTCATAACTTGTAAAAAAAAGTTGCTGCGAAAAAAGAAGTAATTTATTTGTTATCAGCAACAAAATTAAAATAAATATTTTTTTCAAATTTTTCAATGGTTTATAAAATAGATTAATCATTTTCATAGGGGTTTATCATAATTTTTTTAGAGAATACAAATTAATGAAAAAAACGCTTATCTTCTTATTTTGAGTAAGATTATAAGCGTTTTTTTGGCATGTTTCATTTATTAGTTTACACTTCTTTGCGAAACTTTGCGTTTTTACCTTTGCGAGACTCTGCGTGAAACATTTGATTATCAGTTTCTCGCAGAGTTTCGCAAAGTTTCTCGCAGAGTTTCGCAAAGAAAAAAGTGTCAACTACTTTTAAGCATTTATAAAAGATGCCGTTTTTTTATATTTAAAATTCACAACTTTTATTACCTATCGCAATACCGCTTGCATATCTTGCAAAATCGGCGACACTTCTGCTCCATATTTTTTTATAAAATACGCAATTTCTATACCAACTAAATTATTTTCGCTGTCATATTCAAACACAACATTTTTTTCTTTTTCTTCACTTTCAAACACCTTAGCGTCAGAAAATTCGATGTATAAAACATCTGCTTCTTTATCATAAGTTATTTTCATTTGCAATCGTTTTTAGTCATTTTTCTATCAAAATACGCAGTAATTACAAGTCTCTTTAAAGGATTAAATACCACTTTGAAGCATCTACTTCCAAAATTCACTATTTTTTTGAAAAAATGCTGTTCTTCTTCCTCTAATTCAACAAATTTATCAGGATTACTTATGGTCTCGTCTACATGCTCTCTCACTACCTTGCCCTTTTCTATTTTTTCTTGCAAGTGTTTAGATAATTCGTATTCATTTTTTCCCATTATCAATTATAATTTATAAATTAAGCACATCACATTAACACTATTGTAATAACAATTTGTCGGCAAAGTTAAAATAAAAAATTAATAAAAAAAATATTTTACTTTTTTTTTGCACTAAAAAGTAATTTTTTTAACTAATAACACAACCATTTTTCGTCTTGTTAAGCATTTTTATTTTCAATTATAGTTATTTCCTCTTCTGTTATATTGTAAAGTTGGTAAACCAATTTATCTATTTCGTTGTCGGTAAAATCTATTCGGCGTTTTAGCTGTTCTTTTTCGGTTTGACGGTTTGGCAGATTCACAAAATAAATTGTCTGTAGAGACTGCGGCAATTATTTCCCATAATAATTCATAATAAGCAACCCAACCATATTGTCCTTGTTTCCGTGCTAATTCGATATACCATAATGCAAAATCTTTTTGCTTAATCAATTCGTGTTCTGTTAATGACGACAATTTTGTGTGTGTTTCTGCAGCATTTATTTTAAGATCTTCAAATTTATCCCATGACGATTTATTTACACGTTTGTCTTGCCGCATAGCCGCGTGTTGATTGATATTAATAACGGCTTCGTTGTAGCTTTTTTTAGGTTGCTTCGTAGTTTTTTGTTTGCTGCTTCGAGTTCTTCGTTTTCGGTCTTCAAGTAATTATACGGATAATACGATTTATATTCTATGTATGCGTCATTATTCTTAACCATCCAACCGGTGGTTTCTCGGAGTTCTTCAGTGGTAGCGTCTTTACGTTCACTTAGAAATATTTCGTGAACAATAAGGACTTCGCTTTTTTCGATTGTATTAAGCATCTTTACCTTCATTGGCTAATTTCATTTATTCGGTTACTCTTCTTTGCGAAACGAAGATTGAAATATTTGATTATCAATTTCTCGCAGAATTTCGCAAAGAAAAAAGAGAGTTTAATTGAAGAACCACTTATAATCGTCTTTCCTGTCTTACATTATCAATAGTATCAACAAAATTAATATTGTCTAAAGATAAATCATAAAATAATTTAGCTACAATTTCTTTGTGTCGGTTGTCTATAAACTGCTCATTTATAGTTGTTTGTAACAGTTCTCGCGTAAGCGGAAAATTAGATTTGTTATATTCTCTTTTTTTAATTTCAAAATCGGAGTTGCTTGCCGCCGCATTAAAAGGTTGAGAAAGTAAGGTCATATTTCCAAGACGATAGGTATAAAAATCTCTACATTTCTGACTAAATTGCGTAATCCAATTACTCTGCTCTGCCGGATAACGTGGAATAATATGCTCTAAGGTGACTTTATTCAAATCAATATTATATTTTCCCATGTCTTTGGCGTTTTCTGTTAGCCGAAAATACTTAATTATCAATAAAGTAGCAATTTCATTATTTTGAAGTTCTCCATTTATAAGATGACGAAGTTCTTTTTTCTCTTCGTCTGCGATTTTAAGAAATGATATTGCCGAGTTAATATCCATCTTATTTAGCGCACCGATAGCGGCATTAATATTTTTTGCGGAAAATTTGGAGCCCGGCTTCAATAAAATATATACAAAATATTGTTCAAAATATTGAATAAGAATTCTAAAATTTATAAGATGCTCAAAATAAAAGTGTTCTGCGTATAATTTATTCATTGCATTGCTTAGATATTTTTTTTCTTCATCTCTGTCAATCGGCGGTCTTTGTAAATATCTGATTTTCAGGTCTTCTATTTTATTATCTATTTCTTTGAACATAATAAACTCATCTGTACTAATTTTAGATTTATTAATATATCTAAAAAGTGCGAGCAAGAAGTTATAAGTGTGTTTTTCGTTTCTACACAATAACAAAAAATTTATTCGTTGTTCTTGATAAGGAATGCGATTGTTAAGAATCATTTGAAAATTGTACAAATCCGAACTGACATCTTCATAAAATAGTTCTATGGCTTTTTTGCCGACGATATCCGAGTATTTATCATTAAAAATAGTTTCTATTTCGGTAAACGCCGAGTATTTTTGTTGCTTAGCATTGATAGTTTCTACCCATCTGCTGATAAATTCATCGGAAATTCCGCTAAGCTCTAAGTAGTTCCATTTAGCAACCGGGTCATCATTTTTTATTTCGTCAAATTTTCGTATGACAAAATTACGAAACAAATCTTTATTAGATAATGGCAGTCCGCGGTTATTCAAAATCTCAAAAATAACATAAGCATCATGCAAATTAAAAGTTTTGATTCTGATGATAGAGACTCTCTCCGTTAAAAAGCCGATAAATCTGTCCAATTTATTAGCCAATTCTACGGTGAAACCTTTTCCCGAGTCATAAAAATAAGTTTCAAACTGTTGAACAAAATATTTCCTATTCTTGTAATAGCGTTGCGAGATAATATTATCTTCTTCATATTTACTGCTATTTATTTTATCATTGCATTCCAAAACATCTTGTAGTACGGCATCAAAATTAACGTTTACGGTATTGCTTTCTATTTTAACTTTTTTCTCTTTAGGTATAACTCCTCCGAAACGTTGGATATTGAATATTTTATTGTCCACATGATTGATTATAGGAATAATATATGTATGGTCAAAATTTGTTTTGTCACTATTATTAGCAAACCTCATGGTATCAGAAGTTTTTTTGAGGAAGCATTTTATTGAGGCAAAAAGAATGACGATAGAAATAAGTCGTTGTTGTCCGTCTATAACTTCAAATTCGCGGTTTTTGACTTCTCGCATCACCATTGAACCAAAAAAATAAGGGTTCTCGTTCTCCGAATTATTAATAAAAAATTCGTATAAGTCGTCCCACATCATATTTATTTGGTTGTTGCGTTCGCTTTTGCCTTCGCAGTCCCATTCATATCGGCGTTGATATCCAGGAATAATAAATTTTACGTTATCACCGAACAAATCAGTGATAACAATATGTTCTGGCGTAAATAAGTTATTCATTGTCTTTTATATAATTTTGAACAAATATATAACATTTATAAGATATCCCCAAAATTATTTTTGTATTCGCAATCCTACTATTGTGATGTCATCTCGTTGGTCCGAGTTTTGCATGTGATTATTAAGCTCTTGCTGTATTAATATTTTCTGTTCTGACATTTTTTTAGTTTTTATCGTATTTAAAAAGTTGATAAATCTCTTCTTTGTATAATTTTTGCGAAGGTCATTGCATTGGTCAGCAAATCCATCTGTAGCCAGATAGATGACATCATTTTTCTTTAAAATCCGTTTTGTATCTTCAAAAGATAATTCACTTTTAGCAGCTGAGCGTCCTCCTAATGTTTTTCTTACCCCTTTCAATATTTCTAATTCTTTGTCGTCAGTGGATAGAAACAAATCCATCTTAGCTCCGGCAAAAGTTAATATTGTAGTGTCATTTCCTCCTCGTTCGAAGCGACAGAGTGCCAAATCCATTCCATCATTATTATGAGATTGATATTGCTTTAAGGTCTCTATCAGTTCTTGATTTAAAATTTCTAATATTCTATCAGGGTGATATTCTTTCCGTAAATATATTATTTCATCTAAAATTTTACCTCCTATCATCGTAATAAGCGCCGCCGGTACTCCATGACCTGTACAATCTGCTACTGCAAAAAAGAGTTTTTCCTTTTCTTTTCCTACTTTCTTAGGTGAAAACCAGTAGAAATCGCCGGATATTATATCACGAGGCAAATAATAAATAAAACACTCAAAGAAATTATTTATCAAACTTTCATCCGGCAAAATGGCATCTTGAATAGTTTTAGCGTATTCCACGCTGGCTTGAAATCGCTGATTTTGCATCTCTAATAGTTCGCTTTTAACTTCCAATTCTTTCTTTTGAATCTGAATAGATAGATTTGCCTTCTGCAACAAATTAAGTGTCAGACGATGAATATAATTATTGGCACTTAATAACTCATTAAAATCTAATATCTTATAATTGTTACTCGGAAATTTTACAAGTATTGGTTTATATTGCCATTTCTTTTCGGATGCCAACTCTGAGGCTTCTGTAATTCCTATATTGCTCTCTATTATTAAATATTCCTCCAGATATTCTTCGGCTAACATGAAGCTTACATTTCGTTTTGCAAACAGCTCAAAGGAATACTGTTTAGACATCAAATCCAAAAATCGTATTTTTGAAATAAACATCTCAAAACCACCGTTCTTGGTTACCATTACCCCTGGTATCTCTGGATTTTTGGTAAAAATAACACTCAACTTTTCTATTGCCTCATTTAGTTCTATCTTTTCTTCCGACAAATTCAATTCAGACACCGAACTATTGATATTCAAATATACTTGCATAATTTTTTTATGCAAATATATTGTTATTTTATCTGTTATGCGTTAATTGTATTTTAATTAAATATTAATTTTAAAATAAACTAAAGTTCTACAATTCCTTTGTCTGAATAGTATTGTCCAAAGGTTTTGTCGCTTATTTTAATGTGATTCAATAACCATTCTTTTAAAAAATTCATAACATCATAGCTAAGAGTAACGCTTCCGTTTTTGTATTCGGAGAAAAATAAAGAGACTTTTTGCACGAAATTTTGATGTTCTACGATATGCTCCGGCGACTGCGGATATTTGTATTTATCAAAATATTTCTCTTCTGTTCCAAAATGATAGCCCGTATAATCTATCATTTTCTCCAAAATATCTTTAATCACAGCGTCTGCTTTTGCCTCAGTAAAAGCTGCATACAGCTCGTTTATTATTCCCACAAGATTTTGATGTTGTCCATCAATTTCTTGATAACCAACCGAATATAAGTTGCTCCACTTAATAAGTTCTTTCTTCATGTCAAATATAAATTTTAATTAATATTCTATTTTATCTGTTTTTTCGTTCCACATTTGAAAAGCAATAATAGCTTCATCTCTCATTACTTGAATAGTTTTGATATTTCTTTTGTCTATCGGTTTTTCAATTTCTTCGTAAATAAACGAGTCGTCAAACCCAATGTTTTTAGCATCTGCTTTATTGTTAGCGAAATATATTTTATCTAATCTAGCCCAGTATATTGCTCCGAGACACATTGGACATGGCTCGCACGAGGTGTATATTTCGCAACCACTCAGGTCAAAGGTCTCTAATATTCGGCATGCTTCTCTGATTGTATTGACCTCTGCATGCGCTGTCGGGTCGTTGTTCTTGGTTACGCTGTTGGAGTTTGCTGCTATAATTTTTCCGTTCTTGACAATAACTGCTCCAAAAGGTCCTCCTCCACTTTGAACACTATTTACAGACAAATCAATTGCCTTTTGCATGTAATCGCTGTTAAAATTTTCCATAAGAATAAGATATTAGGGTAAAAAAATCGTGTAAAGATATTAAAAAAAATAAAAAGATAAAATAAAATAAAAAAAAATGAAAATTAATTGCATATTAAAAAAAATATTATACCTTTGCGGTCACAAATATTTTTTAAGAAGAATTATTAAATTATTAAAACAAAGTAAAGTGGACACTTTAAGTTATAAAACAGTATCGGCAAACAAGGCTACGGTAGTAAAGGAGTGGATTTTGGTGGATGCTGAGGATCAAATCTTGGGTCGCATGTCTTCTAAGATAGCAAAAATTCTTAGGGGCAAGCACAAAGCAGGTTTTACTCCTCACGTTGATTGTGGAGATAACGTAGTAATAATCAATGCAGCTAAGGTACGTATGACCGGCAAGAAGTTTGCGGATCGCAAACGAATTCGTCACTCGGGTTATCCTGGCGGACAAAAAATTACTAATGCGAAAGAGGTTATCAAGCAACATCCTACCCGAGTGGTAGAAATGGCTATCAGTAGAATGCTTCCAAAAAACAGATTGGGAAGTGCTTTGTTCAGAAATCTTTATGTTTATGAGGGAGTCGAGCATGAGCAAGTAGCTCAACAACCGCGCACAATTAATTTAAACGAAATTAAGTAATATGGAAGTAGTTAATTCGATTGGTAGAAGAAAAACTGCTGTAGCCAGAGTTTATATTAGAGAAGGAAAGGGAAATATAGTTATCAATAAGCGCGACTACAAGGCGTATTTTCCGGTACCGCAGTTACAGTACGTAGTAACACAGCCATTGGCTACGCTTAATGCCTTAGAAAAGTATGACATAAAAGTAAACTTAGATGGAGGAGGAATAAAAGGTCAGGCAGAGGCACTAAGAATGGCAATAGCAAGAGCATTAATAAAAATTAATGCAGAGGACAGATCATCTTTAAAGAAGAACGGCTTTTTAACTCGTGACCCACGTGAGGTGGAACGCAAGAAACCGGGTCGTCCTAAAGCACGTAAAAGGTTTCAATTTAGTAAACGTTAGAGGTTGTTTAGTATCTAAATTGCTTAGACTACTCGCTGCTTATCAAAGTCGGGTGCTACTAAGTGATTGCCTAAACAGAATGTAAACAATTAAAAAGAATTAAAATGTCTAAATTATCATTTCAAGAGTTATTAGATGCCGGTGTACACTTCGGTCATCTAAAAAGAAAGTGGAATCCTGCCATGGCACCGTATATTTACATGGAGAAGAACGGGATTCATATTATAGATTTGCACAAGACAATAGTAAAGATGGACGAAGCTGCTGCTGCACTAAAACAGATAGCAAAATCAGGGAGACGCATATTGTTTGTCGCAACCAAGAAACAAGCCAAAGAAATAGTTTCCGAAAAAGTTAAATCAGTGGGAATGCCATACATCACCGAGCGCTGGTCTGGAGGTATGCTCACAAATTTCCCTACTGTTAGAAAGGCTATCAAAAAGATGGCTACCATAGATAAGATGGGCGTAAATGGGACCCTTGACACTTTGTCAAAGCGTGAACGTTTGCAAGTATCACGTGAACGAGATAAATTAGAGAAGAACTTAGGCAGTATCGCCGATTTGACTCGTATTCCAGCCGCTATCTTTGTCGTAGATGTTATGAAAGAAAAAATTGCTGTCCGCGAAGCACAAAAATTACATATCCCCGTTTTTGGTATAGTAGATACTAACTCTAATCCGGAAATTGACTTTATGATACCTGCTAATGACGATGCTACCAAATCTATTTCTCTTATAGTAGATTACATGACAAAAGCAGTAGCAGAAGGTCTTGCCGAGAGAAAAGCCGAGAAAGAGAAGGAAGATACCGAACAACAAACCGAAATGAGAGCTCCGAAAAAGAGCTTACAACGAGGACAAGGAAGAGCAAGAAAAAATGCTCAAATAGAGAGAGTTGACGAAGACTAATTTTAATAATAATAATTCTAAAAAATATATAATAAAATGACACAAGTAAAAGCAGCCGATGTTGCTAAATTGAGAAATATTACCGGCTCAGGAATGATGGATTGCAAAAAGGCATTGGAAGAAAGTGATGGCGACTTTAATCTCGCTATTGATATTCTTAGAAAGAAAGGACAAAAAGTTGCGAACACCCGCGCAGACCGAGAGTCTACTGAGGGCGCAGTAATAGCTAAAGCTTCTGATGACGAAAAATTTGTTGCTCTTGTTACTTTAAATTGCGAAACAGATTTCGTAGCTAAGAATGTTGACTTCGTTGCGTTTGCCGAATCAATTTTAGATGTAGCAGTTCAAAATAGACCTGCCGACATTGACGAACTACGTAATTTGAAAATTGGAGATATTACTATTCAAGAGGAAATTATTAACAAGACGGGAGTTACCGGAGAAAAATTGGGCTTGTCGTACTATGCAAAAATAGAAGCAGAGTATGTTATAGCTTATATTCACCCAGGAAACAGAGTTTGCTCTATCGCCGGCTTTAATAAAATTATTCCACGCGAAGCAGCTAAAGATATCGTTATGCAAATAGCCGCTATGTCACCTGTCGCAATAGACAAAACAGACGTAAGTCCGGAAGTAGTAGCCAAAGAATTGGAAATAGGTAAAGAACTCGCTATTAACGAAGGTAAAGACGAAAAAATGGCAGAAAACATTGCTAAAGGACGTCTTGCTAAGTTCTATAAAGAGTCAACTTTATTGAATCAACAATTCATTAAGGATAACAAAATAACCGTAGGCGAATATCTGGCAACTGTGGACAAACAAGTAAAAGTAACAGCCATTGCAAGATACTCTTTGAGTATTTAGTAGCAATTAAATATTTTTTATAATAGATAACCTTTTAGGTTATCTATTTTTTTATACTAAAAACGGTTTATTATTTAACTTTCCAAAGTTGTAGTTACATAATAATAAAAGTTTAAATTTATAACATTCAATCATGTACCACTCTAAAACCGATGACGATGCTGTTAGTTCGCGGATTTTCGGCGCGGCGAATCTCGGCAGATATACTCTCGGATTTGCTGTACCAATTTGCACCACGATGCACTTTCATGAGTCCTCTCTCAGCTCCCTGCGGATTCTTCTTCGGCGACTTTTGATAGTAATCTTTTGAGTACCAGTCCAAGCACCACTCCGACATGTTTCCATAAATATCATAAACTCCCAAAACATTGGGTTGTTTACTGCCAACTCTATGCGGATGCGCTTCCGAATTATCTCTATAAATCACATAGTTATCTATTTCTTTGAACTCATTTTTTTTATAAATCCCCTCTTTTGCTACATATTCCCACTCGGCTTCCGTAGGCAAACGTCCACCTTTCCATTTGCAATACGCCGATGCACCGTACCAATTTACATGGGTGACAGGATAATTTTCATACCCGACCTCAACTTTATAAATACTATCTTTATAGATGCGGCAACGAAGGTCGCGCCATGTATCCGAAAGCGAAATCCAATAACTGTCATGCTCTATTTGATTATCATACAAATTTAGAAACGCGGCAAATTCATTATTTGTGACTTCATATCGTGAAATATAAAAACTTTTTAGCTTTACTAAATGTTTATCAGCATCTTCTGATGATTTGTCTCTGCCCATAAAAAAAGTTCCGCCCTCAATATAAACATAATTTGTGTCTTGTGAACTTGCCAAAATAACAGCGAAAAAAAATAAATAAAATATTATAATTAATTTTTTCATTTTTTCATTTTTTTTTCTTAAAATTGTTTTTTATTTTATAATAGTTTCGCAATAATAAAAAATATATACCACAAAATTACATTTTAATATCTAATTTTTATGAAAGTATTAGGAATAGACGTAGGCGGTTCTGGAGTAAAAGGAGCTATCGTAAATTTAGAGACCGGAGTCCTTGAAACAGAACGACATAGAATAGAGACCCCGCAGCCGGCAACTCCGGAAGCATTAGCGCAAACAATAGCAAAAATTGCAAGACATTTTGACTGGAACAACAAAATAGGCATAGGTTTTCCTGCATTAGTTCAAAATGGCGTGATAAAAACTGCTACTAATATAGATAAATCTTGTATAAATGTTGATTTTGAACGTCTTGTAACGAAGATGACTAATTGTCCGGCAAAAGTCCTTAACGATGCCGATGCGGCAGCGATGGCAGAAGTCAAATTTGGAAACGGGAAAAATGTGTCCGGATTAATTTTTACGGTCACAATAGGGACTGGAGTAGGAACGGCACTATTTTTTAATCAAAAATTAATTCCTAACATAGAATTAGGACACGTTTATATGCCAAACGGAAAATGGGTAGAAAAATATTTATCTGACGCTACCCGAAAAAATGAAGAACTATCTTGGGAAGAATGGACTGCACGTTTTAACAAATATGTAGAATATATAACTCTTTTACTTAGTCCGCAGCTTATAATTCTTGGCGGAGGAGTAAGTAAAAAATATAAGAAGTTTGAAAAATATTTGCCCAAAGAAGGAATACTTAAACCGGCGATGTTACTTAATGAGGCAGGTATTATTGGTGCAGCTTATTATACGGCTGAAAATTAATCTTTTAAAAAATGAGTGAATATATCAATTGTAATGGAGAATACTGTAGAGCCGAAGAAAATGCCATCTCGGTGTATAACAGAGCTTTTAAATATGGTGATGCATTGTTTGAAACTATGTTCGCCTCCGGTAGTGAAATTCCGTTATATAACGAGCATATAAAAAGATTGGTCAAATCTATGATGGTCTTGAAAATGGAAATACCGGTAAAGCTAAGTTTAGAAGCAAAGGTACTGCAACAAGAAATAACTCGTCTGCTCACAAAAAATAAATTTTTTACCTCCTCCAAAGTGAGATTAACAGTTTTCAGACAAGATGGCGGCAATTATGTGCCGACAACCAATAATGTCTCGTATATTGTAGAAACAGAAAAATTGGCTATTGCTAACTTTGAGGTCTTAAAATCGGGATTAAAAATAGATGTTTTTACCGAAATCAAAAAACCAATAAATATTTTTGCTAATATGAAGACCGCAAATTCGCTTCTCTACGTGATGGCAGGAATATATCAACAAAAGAAAAATCTTGACGAGGTAATTATATTGAATCAAAATAATAATATCTGTGAAAGCGTTACTTCTAATGTATTTGTTGTCAAAGCTGATAAAATTTATACGCCCGCGCTCAGCGAAGGGTGTATTGAGGGAGTAATGAGACAAGCAATACTCCAGCTTGCAAAAGAAAACAACATGGAAATAATAGAGAACACGCTATTAACAACTGACAATTTGCTACAAGCCGATGAAATATTTTTAACCAATGCAGTGCAAGGGATCCGTTGGGTCGCCGCATTCCAAAACCGCCGATATTTTAATAAAATATCCAAATATTTAACCTTCTTGTTAAACAATAAATATCTAAATATCTGATTTTTAACTATTTGTAAAATATAATATTTCTAAAAATGAACGAATCCATTTTAAAAGCTTTAATGCAATTGTTCGCTATTATTGCAAATGTGAACGAAGACGGTGTTTCGCATGACGCAAGAAATATAGTTGAAAGCTATTTGCGACAACAATTAGGACAAACAATAACCGAGAACTACATGAAACTTTTTGACCAATATGTAGAGACACACATGCAAGATGCCAAAGCCGGAAAAAAAGGCAAAAAACGAATAGCCATGAACTCCGTTAAAGTGCTTCTAATATGTGAAAATATTAATAAACAGCTACACCAAAAAGAGAAAATTATCGTAGTAATGCGGCTGCTCGAATATGTAAACGAAGATGGACATATTACTCAAAATGAATTTGATTTTATCACACTCGTGGCAGACACTTTCAACATAGAACGCGAAGAATTTAAAAGAATTGAACTTTTTACCTTTGGAAAACCACAAGAAATAGAAGATAAAAATAGCATTATTATCATTGACTCCAACCCCGAAACAGCGGAAGAAAAGAACGATGGAATCAAACATATCGTAAAAGAGAACCTCGACGGACGAATTTTAATATTATATATAGAAAGCATACAAACGTTTGTCTTCAATTATGACGGACATCAAAATTTATTCTTAACTGGACAAAATATCGCAGCAAAACGAACTTATATTTTTGACAACGGCTCTATTATCCGAGGCGGAAGGATATCACCTATATATCAAAGTGATATAGCAAGTTTGTTCTTATACTCCGACAACAAACCGAAGATAACATTCACTGCCGAAAATATTGAATATCGTTTCCAAAACAATGCCATCGGATTGCATCAGTTTAGCTTCGTAGAAGACTCTGGACAATTGATAGGTATTATGGGAGGAAGCGGAGTAGGTAAATCTACACTTCTTAACGTATTAATAGGTAAATATACTCTCAGCAGCGGTAAAATTTACATCAATGGACATGATATTCACAAAAAGGGCGAACGTCTTGACGGTATCATCGGATTCGTTCCACAAGATGACCTCCTCATAGAAGAATTGACCGTATATCAAAATTTATATTATAACGCTAAGCTGTGCTTCGGAACTTTTACCGAAGAACAATTACATAAAGCCGTAGAACGAGTCCTCAGCGACTTAGGTCTTTACGAGGCAAGAAATTTAAAAGTTGGAAATCCCTTAAACAAATTTATCAGCGGCGGACAACGTAAACGTCTTAATATCGCACTTGAACTTATTCGCGAACCGGCAATTATGTTTGTTGACGAGCCAACTTCGGGACTCTCATCTATGGACTCTGAAATAGTTATGCAACTGCTAAAAGACCAGGCTCTCAAAGGTAAGTTAGTGATAATAAACATACATCAACCTTCTTCCGACATCTTTAAACTATTTGATAAGCTGTGGATAATGGACAAAGGTGGACACATTATTTATAACGGAAATCCTATTGAGGCGGTTGTATATTTCAAAAAAATGAACATGTATGTAGATGCTGACGAAAGCGAATGTCCTACATGCGGTAATGTAAACCCCGAACAAATACTTGAAATAGTTGAAAATAAAGTTATTAACGAGTTTGGAAAATATACTACCGAACGCAAAGTCGCAGCAGACGAATGGTACAAAAAATATAAAGATAACATAGAGAGCAAGTTAGAAATAAAAGAAATATCACACAATCCTCTGCCGGAGACAAGCTTTAAAATACCCGGACGATTCAAACAATTTAAAGTCTTCTGCATACGGAATATTTTATCCAAACTCGCCAACACTCAATTTATGCTCATTAACTTCCTTGAAGCGCCAATTCTGGCTTTTATTCTCGGATTTTTTACCCGATATATTAACGAAGACGGCGAATATATTTTTGCCGACAACAAAAACCTACCCGTCTATCTATTTATGAATGTAGTAGTTGCACTTTTTATAGGACTGACAGTTAGTGCCGAAGAAATTATTAAAGACCGCAAAATTTTAGAACGCGAGAAATTTCTGCATCTTAGCAAATTTAGCTATATCAATTCTAAAGTTTTGATTTTGCTCATCATGTCGGCTATTCAAATGTTCTGCTTTGTCTTAGTAGGTAACTTCGTATTAGAAATTCAAGGAATGACATTTAGCTACTGGTTGATTTTGTTTTCCACTGCCGCCTCGGCAAATATGATAGGACTCAACATCTCTGCCTCCTTAAACTCGGTCATAACTATTTATATATTAATACCTTTTATCTTGGTTCCTCAATTACTTTTAGGAGGAGCGATGGTCAATTTTGACGACCTGCATCCAACTCTCACTAACAAAAAATATGTCCCTCTCATAGGTGATATAATGCACTCAAGATGGGCGTATGAAGCACTTGCAGTTCAACAATTTAGAAACAATGAATTTCAAATCCACTTCTATGAAATAGAAAAGAAGAAATCGGAAGCCAGCTATATCAGCTCATATCTTGTCAGCGAATTGGAATTGATAGCACGAAAGTGCGAAAAAGCAAAAAATGACACTGCATTTAAAGCTGACTATATAAAATATATAAATATACTTAACAAAGAATTTAAGAAATTATCTAAGCTAAAAGACTTAAAATCAGTTGATTTTACTGTCTTACAAGATATTAATACTGACAACTTTGACTCGACAACTTTGATTACTACACTTGAAATACTCGCTAATGTTAAAACTATCTACAATACAAAGCTTAACGACCAGAACACAAAACGAGATGAAAAATTTAATGAACTCGTGGAACTATTTGGTAAAGAAGAAGTTTTAAAATTAAAATTAGAAAACCATAATGAAAAACTATCCGAATTTGTATTAGATAAGATGAACTTAAGACAAATAGTAGAGACTGAAAACGGACTGATACGCAAAAAAGACCCTATATTTATGGAGCCAACTTCTAACTTTGGAAGAGCGCATTTTTATGCACCTGTCAAAATATTTTTTGGCTATCATATCAAAACTATATGGTTTAATGTTGCAGTAATATGGTTTACTATGCTGCTCATGTACATTGCATTATATTTTGATTTGCTAAAAAAACTTCTAAATAAAATTGAAGATTTAATACCAAAAAAAACAAAAAAACAGTAATAATTTATTGTAATATTCATGAAAAATAGAGTAAAAATATTTCAGTACAACAAGCTGGTAGGTGGGTATTCTTTAGCTGTACGAGATAATTGGTCTTACAAAATCAAGAGAATACACATCTCCGACTATGAATATGAAGAATATCTTAAAACTTTTGGAAATGAAATAGTTACTTTAGATGTTTTTTACCAATGGTGGAATAATTTACAAAAAAATACAAATAAATAATTTATAGTAATGATTAACAAGTATAAAATAGGTATCCTCAGAGAGACCAAAAATCCGCCCGACAGACGAGTAGCGGTGACCCCGAAATCTGCAATAGAGCTGTTAAAAAAATACCCCCAAGTAGAGCTCCGCGTGCAACCAAGTCCTATAAGATGTTTCACCGACCAAGAATATCGGGACGCCGGAATTATCTTACAAGAAGACCTTTCGGACTGTGTTATCCTCATCGGAGTTAAAGAAGTTAAATATGAAACTTTTATCCCCAAAAAAAAATATTTATTCTTCGCACACGTGGCTAAACTTCAAGCTTATAATAAACAAATGTTTAAAGAAATGATCTCCCAGCAGATAACTTTAATGGATTATGAATATCTGACCGACAATAATAACATGAGATTAGTCGCATTCGGACACTGGGCGGGTATTGTAGGAGCATATAATTCGTTGTTAGGTTTTGGAAAAAAATACAATTTATACGAGTTAAAGCGTGCTAAAGATTGTTTTGATTATCAAGAACTAAGGCTACAACTTGTAAATATCAAACTCTCGCCGATAAAAATACTCGTTACAGGAAAGGGTAGAGTAGGAACAGGTGCTAAAGAAATTTTAGATGCCTCCTCTATTACACAAGTTAATACCGAAGACTTTTTACGTAAAACATTTGACTATCCGGTTTACTGCCAAATAGATGCCGACGAATATGCTATTCATAAAGAAAACCGCAATTTTTCTTTTCCACATTTCTTTAAGCATCCGGAAGAATATGTCTCTAATTTCAAAAGATTTATGCATGCGGCAGACTTGTATATAGCTTGTCACTTCTGGGACAAAAATGCCCCTATTATGTTAGGGAAAGAAGAAATATGCGACAATCAATGTGCCATCAAATTCATTGGAGATGTCAGCTGCGACATCAATGGACCGATAATTACTACCACGCATGCCTCCACTATAGACAGCCCATATTATGACTTCAACACGTATAAGATGTCAGAAGAACCACCATTCTCCAGTCCGAAAAATATAACTACCATGACAGTAGATAATTTGCCAGGCGAATTACCTCGCGACGCATCCGAGTTTTTCGCTAATACATTGTTAAACAACGTTATAGATTATATTATAAACCATGACACTGAAGAAGTAGTCAAACGTGCTACGATTTTAGAAAACGGCAATATTACAGAGAGATACAACTATTTACACGATTTCGCAAAATAATTTACTAAAAACAATTTTATTTACAAATCAAAATTATATATTTGCACCAAATATCTAATTTTGATTTTATACATTTTAATCTATAATATTAAATAACAATGGAAAACGAAGTTTTATTTGAGAATGTTACAGCACATCTGACCGACTTTATCACCCGAACAGCACGAAGAGATATCTCTAAGATAGGGACAGAGATTTATGACAAAGGACTTAAATGTTTTAATGCTGACAAAATAGGCGAATTTGAATACGTGACAAATAACAAAATTATCGCTACGGTACAAGACACCGAAGACTACGAAGTGATTATTGAAAAAGAAAATAATAAAATAATCTACTCCTGTGACTGCGGTAAAGAAGACACTAAATGCGAGCATGTCATCGCTACGCTTATTTATGCAGTTGAAAATAAACATATTGTAACGGCTATCAAAACATTGCAAAATTATTCAAAAGACGAGCTTATTAATATAATTTTACAAAACACTACCAAACAATTTTTATCTACCTTAAAATAATATGCTTAAAATTTCTAATTTGCATGCCTCAATTAACGGCAAAAAAATTTTAAAAGGATTAAATCTGGAAGTAAAAAAAGGAGAAGTCCATGCAATCATGGGACCAAATGGCTCAGGAAAAAGCACACTCGCATCGGTAATAACAGGACGTGAAATTTTTGAGGTCAACGACGGCGAAATATTATTAGACGGAAAAAGTATATTAGACCTCGCACCCGAACAAAGAGCAAGAGAAGGCATATTCCTCGCTTTTCAATATCCGGTAGAAATACCCGGAGTTAGTATTACTAATTTTATGAAAGCTGCAATTACCGAACAACGCAAACACAAAGGATTAGAGCCACTTGCTCCATCAGAATTTCTTAAAATGATTAAAGAGAAAAAAGCTCTCGTAGAAATGGAAGCTAAACTTGACAACAGAGCTGTCAACGAGGGTTTCTCCGGAGGCGAAAAAAAGAAAAACGAGGTCTTTCAAATGGCGATGTTGCAACCTAAACTCGCTATACTCGACGAAACAGACTCGGGACTGGACATAGATGCACTGCGTATAGTTGCAAACGGAGTCAATAAACTCAAAAACGAAGACAATGCATTCCTTGTAATTACTCATTATCAACGACTTCTCGACTATATCGTACCTGATGTAGTTCACGTATTATACAACGGAAAAATTGTCAAAACAGGCGGAAAAGAACTCGCACTACTGCTTGAGGAAAAAGGATATGACTGGATAAAAAAAGAAGTTGACCAAGATTAATATTAATTTTATACCCATGACAGATACTTTCAAAGAACATATTATCAATATATTAGAAACTAATAATATTCCTCTCGCTGATACGCAAAAGCAACAAGAGGCAATTTATTTTATAAATAATAATGAATTTCCTAATAAAAAACAGGAGACATGGCAAAAAATTGACCTCGCTAAACTGTTCAAGCATAAGTACGAAAAACCCGTACAAACAGACATAGAGACACACCAGATTGATATTTATAAAATTAAAAATATCAATGCTAATACAATAGTCTTCATGAACGGAAATTTGTTGGCAGAGTCGTCTTTTATTTTTGATAAACAAATAGTTATAAAAAAAATGTCCGAAGCTAAAAAAGAACATCACGACATTTTTATTAATTACTATAACAAAACAAACATTCTAAATGAAAATATTTTCACTGCAATAAATACGGCGTTTGCCGAAGACGGAATTTTTATTCATATCCCAAAAAATACCATTGTAGAAAATCCAATTCATGTGTTGTTTTTTACAGATGGAAATAATAGAAAAGTCTTCTCGCAATTACGAAATACTATTATTGTTGATAAAAATGCACAAGCTAAAATTATTATAAGCTTTCATTCTACATCTGTTAATTATACTGTAACCAATGTGGCGACAGAAATTTTTGCAGAAGAAAACTCCTCCTTAGATTATAATATTTTCCAAGGAGAAGGGGACGATGCAATGCAATTTAATTTTACTAATGTTCAGCAAGAAAGATATAGCAATTTTACGAGCAACTATGTTACTCTTTGCGGTGCTATCATTCGTAACGACTTGAAAATAAATCTACAAGCCGAACACTGTCAAACACAACTCAATGGTTTTTATTTGCCCGACCGGGAACAACATTTTGATAATAATGTTGCTGTGCATCATAAAATGCCTAATTGTGTTAGTAATCAATTATATAGAGGGATAATAGATAACAAAGCGATGGCGATATTTTCCGGCAAAGTTTTAGTAGATAAAGATGCCCAAAAAACAGATGCCCATCAAAATAACAGTAATATTTTACTAACGCAATATGCTAAGGCTCACAGCAAACCGCAATTAGAAATTTACGCCGATGACGTAAAATGTTCACACGGCGCTACAATAGGACAATTAGATAAAAATGCGCTTTTCTATTTGCAGTCAAGAGGGATAGGCGCCAAAGAAGCTAAGATACTTCTACTTAATGCCTTCGCAAATCAAGTATTAGACAAGATAACTATTAGCGAGTTCAAAATGTTTGTCAAACTATTAATAGAACGCCGAATGAGTGGAGACAAGAATGATGGACAATGTGCAATGTTAGAAGACTGCCAAGCTTGTTAAGTGTAATTATACTATAAACGGCAACTTTGCCAAAGTTGAAAACTTTGGCAAAGTTTTAATTACCAAACAATTATATAAGAATAAAAGTTAAAATTAATTAGCAATGCACTTCAACAAATTTTAGAAATTTTATTAAAAGTTGTGGTCTGTTGTTTTTATAATATTAGATTGTATATTAATAGATTCTCTGTGAATTTCGTTAAAAATATTTTCTACAAAATTGGCATTAAGATTATGGAATTGTGCTTTTTTCTGTCTTGTGTTTAATATTTCATTCCAGCGAGTAATTTGTAAAATGCTAAGTTGATTATTTTTTTTTAGTTCCCCTATTTTATGAGATAAAGACATTCGTTTGGCTAATAATTCAATAAGCATGTCGTCGAGTATATCAATTTCTGTCCTAATTTGTTCTATCTCACTGTTTATCGGGATATTTTTAAAGTCTTTTGTAGAAATATTTAAGTTGTCTATCAGTTTATTTAGTTCTGCCGGTGTTAGTTGTTGTTCTTTGTCACTTAGTGCGTTCTCTGGGTCGTGATGTGCTTCTATCATCAGTCCGCCGTAGTTTAGGTCTACCGATTTTTGAGCTATTTCAGGAATGTAATTTTTATTTCCTGTAATATGACTTGGGTCGCAAATGATTAACATTTCAGGGAATCGTCTTTTCAACTCGATGACTATTTGCCAGTGCGGGTAGTTTCTGTACTTTGTTTTTTCCCATGTAGAAAATCCGCGGTGTATTACTCCTACTTTAGTTATGCCAGCATTTTTTATTCGTTCTATAGCTCCTATCCAGAGGTCTATGTCCGGACTGATAGGATTTTTTATTAATACCGGCGTGTCAGTCCCTTTCAATGCGTCAGCAATTTCTTGTACTCCAAAAGGTGTGCTTGTTGTTCTGGCTCCTATCCAGAGGAAGTCTATGCCGTGTTTTAAAGCTTGGTAAACATGATTTGCCGATGCCACTTCTGTTGCTACCGGCAAATTATATATTTGTTTTACTTTTTGTAGCCATTTTAAACCTATCATTCCTACTCCCTCAAATTTTCCGGGCAGTGTTCGTGGTTTCCATATACCGGCTCTAAAAATGTGTATCTTTTTTAATTCCACCAATTCTGTGGCAGTTTGTAACATTTGTTGCTCGGACTCGGCACTGCATGGTCCGGAGATGATGAGCTGGCTTCTGGTGTTCTTGGTATTATTAAAAAGCGATAAAATTTCTTCTAACGACATGATTAAATTTTTTCGCTAAACAATTCTTTGTCTATACTTCGGACTTTTGCTTGCATACCGTTGAGAAGTGCGTCAATTTTTTCACTGCTCTTTTCACCCGCGTTCTTAATAAAATTACTAAATTCGTCCATTCGTTTTTCTAATTGAATTTTGTCACTCAGTGCAGCAGTTCCCGCTTTAAAAGTCTCGGCAAAAGAATTGTACGCAACGATGAGGTCGGTCAGCAATTCTTTTGACTTACCTTGTAACTCGCCTTTGTATTCTTCCCATAGTTTTTTAAATTCGGCAGTCATCCGGGCAGTTTCTTCGTCCCGTTGCTGTTTTCTCTCCATGATGTGCTTGTTGTCGGATTCAAAATCTTGTTTCCAATCGGACAAAAAATTTTTGGCGTTCTGACTAAAATTTTTCTTCTCCATAAAATAGTGATTTATTATAAATTATTTATTTTTTCAAAGATAAAAAATAAAATAAAAAACAAATAATTTTATCTATATAATTTTATTATTTCGGTAATATTATTTCTAATATTTATTTTTTCTATGGTTTGATATTCTCCTTTGTAGCAATAAATATTTTCACTACTGTTATTAAATGAAACATCTAACGCATAATTTGTAGAGTTATAATCAAAATATGAAGTTTTTTTACCTTGATTATCTATAAAAAAAAGTTTAAAACAATTTTTAAAATATCTATCTTTATAAATATCCGTTTTAAAAACTATTTTATCATTGATAGTTACACCTTTAAATTCAATAAAATCTTTTCCTTGTAGATAATAAATATTGTTTATTATATTTTTGTTGGTATCAATTTCTACTGCATAATATTCGGAGCTTGTAGAATACGCTATACGATAGTTCTCATACTCATCAAAATCTGCCATTATTACATATTCTCTAACTTCCTTATTGGTTGTGGTATAAATACAATTACCTTTCAAAAACATTTCATTTCCACAAGTCCACAAATTATTTATTTGTTTTGTAGAAATTATTTTTTTCTCTAAGTTATATTTTTGTAATACAATTGGTGAACATTGAAAATCATAAGTTAATGCTATTATTTCGTTATTTTCGTTAATATCAATATTTACAAAAATTTTTGTTGGGTCAGAAAATTCTAAAAACAAAGAATAGTCGTGGAGATTATAAATTTTGTGCGAATTATTATCAAATTCTCGGTAATTGAATGTGTGAGCTGCATAATTATTTTGGTAAGAGACAATTAGATATTTTTTATTTGCCGAGATTTTCAAGTTGTTTATATTTTTATTCATTACATTTATTGCAGAAATTAAAATTCCGGTTTTTAGCTCCCATACATTTATAATTCCCTTAGAATCAGAAGTATAAACAAATTTTTCATCAGGCGAAATGCAAATATTATAAGATGCTTCGTTCAGGACAATAATTGATTGTAAACTTCCATCTGTTAAATCAAATATTTTCAAAGAATCTTTATTATTGTAAAGAATTGCATATTTCTCGTTATTACTAATCAACAAATTACAGTCATGAGAATTTGTAAAAGGTAAAAATCTTTTTTCTGTAGTCCCATTTATTGCTTTCTTTTTCTGAAGTATATCAAAAATTTCTTTGTTGTTATAATAAATAGTTAAATCTAAATTAGAATTTCCGAAGTTATCATTTTGATTTACAAGAGCTTTCTTTTTAATTAATAGTTGTGCTATATCATTGCGGTTGTGCATAATAGCATACATTAGTGGTGTTCGTCCATTATAATCTGATATATTTATATCACATTTGTTATGTATTAAAAAAATTACAGTTTCTAACTTGTTTTTTTCTATGGCTTTATGTAAAGGTGTTTTTCCCTCATAATTTTTTTCGTTTATATCAAGGTCATTATTTTCAAAATGTTCGGTAAAAGCAGTATAATTCTCATATTCAATCAATTGAAATATTTTATTATCGGGTGAATTAATAAAATTAAGTACATTTTTGTCGCTATTTTTTTGTGCTAATTCTTTAACAGTATAATTAGTAGTATCGGTTTCCTCATATCCTCTTACATAATCGTATATTAAATAATTTCCGTTAAAAAATTGTGGACATTTATAATATAAATATCTTATATTTTGTAAGTTAGCAAAAGCAATAATACTACCGAAATAATTTTGTATGCTCATATTATTTTCCAACATTTTATCAAAGATGATTTTGAAATTATCAAAAGTCAAATTATTAGCAAGTATGTAGCGTCCGTAGATATAATTATTTATAACATTTGTTTTTATTTCATTTGTATCCGTTATTTGTGTTATTTCTATTATTTCGTTTTTTTTAATAAATTCATGAATTACATTTGCATCTAAAAATAATTTAATTGTTTCAGTATCATTGTTTTCAATAGCATTAAAAAAAACTTTTGAACCAACCAACGTATTTAAAGTGTGTTTGTTTTTATTTGCGTACTCAAAAAATTCTTCTCTTGTAAAAAAATTATAATATAAGTCCAAATAATTTCTATTTTCCAAAAAATCGGTTATTTCCAAATTATTTTTCACATAATCTTTTTTCTTAAGTTCTTCAAATTCTTCTTCCGTTTTCAGAAAATTATTTAATATCAAGTATTTAGCGATTGTAATATTCTTGTTAAAAATAGCTAATTCCAATGCGTTATAATTATCACTTGATTTTAAGTCTGTTTTAATACCTTTGCTTAATAGATATTTAGTTTGTTCAAAATTATTATCCCGAGCTGCAAAAAGTAGCCAGTTAAAATCCCACGCTTTTTCATTTATATCGGTCATATTTCGTAGAAACATGTTTTTATACATCGTACTTTCAGTATTACTTTGTGCAAACTTAATAATATTATAATCTTTATCAGGTATATTGCTTTCTAAATCAGAATTATAATTTAATAAATATGCTACTATTGGTAAATTGTTGAGCATCAAGGACAATTCAGTAGCATTATATTTTTGTAAGGATTCGCTATAAGACTTTTTAATTTCCATAACAGTCTTATCATCTATTTTATAATCTTCTATTAGATATTTAATTATTTGCAAATTTTCGTAAACAATTGCAATCCCCAAAATAGAAGTAATATATAGTTTATCAATATTATCTGACCCCCAACCCAAAGAAATAATATCTATACCTAATGCCATTTTTATGTTGTACATAATATTATCGTTTTTAGTAAAATCAGGCGAAAATTTACATTTATCATTAGCATTTTTGCTAAGTAAATATTTTACAATATCTAAATTATTTTCTTTTGTGAAAAAAGCGACTGGTGTCATACCATTAAATTCAAGATTTATATTTGCTCCAGCATCTACAAGTAACTGAATAATAGGCAGAGAGTCAGTTAATGTAATTATAGGTAGCGAAATAATTGTATCAATATAATTTACATCTACTCCTTTGGAAATGTAGAATTTAACTTTATCATAATCGTTTGTTGGTACTGTTTGTATAAATTCTTCTTGTAAATAATGTTTTTGTGCCAAACAAATATTTGATACGAGCAAAAGAAAAAATAGAATTTTTGTTTTCATGATATTATATCTTTGATAATGTAAAAAAATTGTGACTTCCTTATTCTTTGTTTTTCGGAAAAATAAATATTTTTATCTAATAAAAATTACATATTATATCATTTTCTTGTTCCATTAAAAATAAGTCATCGTTTATATTACCGTAATTTTTTATTCCTTCTATTTTATAAGTGCGTGCCGAGAAGAAGTTAAAAAAGAAGAGGTCATCTATGGTGTTTATATTAGCGAGATTGCTTTTTATTTTGATGTCGGCTAATATTTTTCGCAAATAAGGGAAATAAAAGCTTCCCAAATCAATGGTGTCCGGACTGTTTTTAGTTGTTATTAGTGGAATGAAGCTTATTAATCTTTTTTCGGCGATGAAACGATAGGTGTCAAAAAACCAAAGTTCCTTAGTCTTGATTCCCACCATCTTAATAGTGTCTATTGCTGGTAGTTTTATATTGTCTATAGAGTCACAAAAGTCTTCGGTATAACAGACTATCTTATTGTTTTTTAATTCATTATATATTATTTCTAAAATATTTTGATTAAAAATAAGTGGGTTTTCGGAGGCATCTATTTTTCTCCATATTATTTTTGATGCAAAGACCATACTTTCGGTAGGTTCAAAATATGAGATGTAATTATTTGAATTATAAGATCATACATATTTATTATTTGAGATATATTTAGTAGTTTTTACTTCAGTGAACTTCGGAAAAATTGTTTGATAAATGTAACTGTTGATATAAAATCTTTGATTTTTTAGATTTCCTAAGCTGTCGCAAATGCTCCAAATTCCAACTTTCATATTATTGGTGAAATAACCGGTAGTTTTTATTTTTCCGTTCGGGTATTTTGAAATATAATATCCATCAAATAAATTATTCCGTAGTTGATATTCAATAAAAGTATTATCTGCTAAATAAGTGTTAAAACTCTTTCTTGTTGTTGTTTTATAAGTAGTTAAGTTCCACATTTTTATCAGACGATTTTCAGTGGAGTTTTTATCAGCGAGAATACTGTCTGTTAGATAAACTTTTATGCAGCGAAAACCTGTGTGCGAATAACCTATATAAGAATAATAGCTGAGGGCAAAGAAATCAATAAATTTTGGCAATTTGAACAAAAAAGAATTACCTATAATAACCTTTCTTTTTAAAACCGAAGGGTCATCTTCAGATGCAAAATACGAATAATCAAAAGTTGAATTTGGCGAGTAAAAGAAATAGCTTTCGTCTTTAGTATTTATTAACCAGTCGGAATAAAATTTATTAAAGTCGTTTTCTATACCACTTTTTTCTAAAAAATGTTGTGCAAACAACCATTCACTGCAATACGGCAGACGATATATAAACTCTATTTCTCCGGATTTGTTATCTTGCAAAGTCTTCCATTTACAAAAGTTCAGCGCATTTTCCCAAGAGATAGCAACAATCGGCTGGTCTTGTAAGTCTTTATCTTTAAGATACTTATTTACATTATGGACTATTACTACCGAAGTATCCGGTAATTGTTGTTTATAAAAATGTTTATCTTCGCTTGCTTTGATGTAAGATAAATACTGATTGTATAACTTTAAAGTAATCAATTTACTTATCTCAAAAGTGTTTTTAGTGTGCGAAGTATCCTTTGTTAGCCCTAATATTTGATAGGTATTTAGAGTTTGAATCGGGATAAGATAATTATCCAATTGTTGAGAACGTACCATTGAAGATATCAACAACATTATAACAATAAGTAAAATTGTTATCTTTTTTTTAATACAATTAATGCTTTTTAACATATTAATAAGTTTTATTTATATCCATTCTTTAGTTTGGTTATCTATTAATATCATTTGTTTGATAGTGAAATTTAAAACTTTTATAATATTAGTAATATTATCTATTTCGTTGTGCGACAGTTCTCTGTTCTTGCGGTCTTTAATGTATTTATCAAGTACTTGATAACCACCGACATAAAAATTATAAATGTTTTCTTCTATGGTTTCAAAATATTGTGTTTTATTGATATACAATTTATTATCAACAAAATACGGATTTATAACTATTTTATCTCCTTGTCCTTTAAAAATTCCGATTTCGTTATATTCCGGCTCGTGTGGAATTTCTTTAAGTAAGTGTTTTTTAACGAGTTGCTCGCCCATGTTAGCCAAAGTTTGAAATTTAGTCAAACTTTCGGTAAATGGTATACGCGGGAAATCCATCTTCAAAAATTCTGCATATTTCTCTCTAAACGTAGGACTGTGCAAAATAGCATAAATATAATAAAATATTTCTTCAGGTGTCGGTTCATAATCAGAGTTCTGCGAACTATTTGCAGAGATTAGATAATGTTTTTTCTGCTCTATCTGGACTTTTAATTCTTCGGCAGTTTGTTTTTGTAGATTAATTATTGAAATATCAGTGTTTGTTTTTTCAAATGTTAAAATAATTTTTTCAATTTGTTTTAGTTGTTTTTCTTGTGCTTTAATATTTTTTTCTATTTCTGTGAGATGTTTTTTGTCTATAGGTTTGCTCTTGTATTTTGTTTTGATATAATTTCGGAATTGTTCAGTGAAATTATCTTTTTTGTCGTCTTCCTTAAATAAATAATTTGTAGCATGAGAAGTTCCATTTCCATTGTAACGGTAAAGCGGACAGATAGATGCCGTTCCAGGTATTTGTAAAAAATTTATATCCAAAATATTCTCGGATGCAAAAACATAAGAATATTCATTGTCTTTTTTATAAGCAAATCTTGTAAATATCAATCCCAGATTTTGTTTTTCAAAATGTTTCATTACTTTGGTTACCGTTCTCCAAACTAATTTTTCTTCATAAAAAATAAATCGTTTGTCAAAAGGACGATACAATATAGGTTTTATAAAAGTTCTTAAATCTTGATGATTTTGTAAATTGTCCCAACCTTTCAATATGTCCCAGTCTTTTTTCTCTACTACATTAAATTTTTGGTGTAATGTTTTAGAGTAACGTTCAGTGTTTTTGAAATTATTAAATCTTTTCAATAATATATCTTCTTGATAATCAATGCAAAAATTGTCGTGTGCTGTTGTTATGCCTACTCCGTTTATATCAAAAATATCTTTTATACTTGTGAATTTTTCATAAACTGCTCTTAGGTTTTGATTTTGCGGCACAAACAAATAAAACGGCGAATTAGGTTTTATCTCATTAAAAATAAGAGTATTGAAATTATTTTCCATGCAAATATTGAATTTTGTCTGACGGTCTCCCCAAAAATCAGTATGAAAAACGGCTTTAGGTATTCCTTTCTTTTTAATCATCAGCGAAATACAGACTCCTTGTTGAATATCAAATACATTTTCGTCTTTTTCACCTTCTAAGGTCGTCTCTTTTTTTAATGAATTTCCATGTAAATCAATAAAATACATGCTGTCAAAAGTATTAATCAAACTTTGTCTCATGCCGCGAAAAGTAGGGTTGTCTAAAAACGAATGATTAGTAATTATCGCAACTATTCCCTGCTCTACTTTGTCCATTTTATCTTGTGCAAAACGGATAAATTTCACGTAGTCGTCTTGTAACCATTTAGGGTTTCTTTCGCCAAGCGGTTTATTATCAACGAGATTGTATTTTTTTATCTCATTTTTTATCCACAGTCCATTGTTTTTAGAATTACCAGAGTATGGCGGATTTCCTATGATAACCAAAATAGGTTTATCTTTAACTTCTTGTGCTGCTTTTGTCTCTTTGGAGAGCTGCGGCATAAAAGGGACTTTTATTTGCTTGTCCGTTGGCTCTAAAGTGTTGGTTAAATAAACTTGTAAACGGTCTTTATCCAAAAATTCATACCCTTCTTCTTTGAGGAATTGCGAAAGTTTAAGATGCGCAACAGTGTAAGGTGCAATAAGATATTCAAACCCAAATAGATTTTTCAAGATGTGGTCTTGTATAATCATTCGGCGTTTTTCGGCTAAATCATTCGGCGTTTTATCTAAAATAATTTTAAAAACTTCCAACAAAAAAGTTCCTGTTCCTGTGGCAAAATCAAGGACAGTTACATTGTCGCGCTCTGCAAGACCGTTTGAAAGATTGAAAGTATTTATCAAAATTTCATCTACGCAGCGAACAATAAAATTAACTATTTGCGGAGGAGTATAATAAACGCCCTTAGATTTTCGTAAATTATAATCGTAAACAGACAAAAAAGTCTCATAAAAATAAATATACGGGTCGTTTTCAACCCTGCCAGCGTTTCCAACGCTGGCAGGGTTTTGGAAATCTTTTTTTAAATCAGCCCATTGAATGTTGTTTATTATAGATAAAATTTCGTCTATTATCCATTTGGTTTCTTTGTATTCCGGTTTCTCTAATTCTTCGAGAAAACTGATTAACTCTTTGATTAATTGAAAATTAGCGGGTATATATTTTTTGGCATTCTCACGTGAAATAGTTTTTGTATCAGCATTTAAACCTGCGAGAAACAAGCCATAGGTGAGCATTTGCGCAAAAGTGTCAGAAAATTCGGAGATAGTTAGCTCTGCGAAGACATTATCTTTGAAAGCGTTGTAGAGGTCGTATAATCTCTCTTGTTCGCTTTGAATATTTTGTCGTGTAAGTTCCTCATTTATAAATGCTTTCAAATTTTTACAACGATTCGCAAGCGCGGTAGCCAAATCTTTGGAAGACGATATTTTTTCAGGGACTTGCGAAAAGAAGTTTAATAAAAGTCGTTCTACTTTTTCTATATTCAGATTTTGCGAGGTCTCTGGTTTTGTAATTGTTTCACTATTGGTAATTATTTCTATACTGCACAAAGTTTCGCGCAGAATTGTTTGGTCTTTTATCCAGATGAATTCTAAATAATTAGTTATCAGGAGATTTTGAGATAATTCTCGGTACTTTTTTATCTGTTCGGAATTTAATATGTTGTCCAGATTTTCTGTAATTTTTTTATTTTCAACATATCCAATAATTGAAAATTCAGAATAAATTTTAAAGTCCGGCGCTCCGTAATTATCTTTACGTTTAGGTTCTTGTAAAACCGTAATTTTTTTAGTTTGATTTATTAGTGCTGCCAGTTTTAAAAGATTTTCAAGCGCCGAACGTTTAGAATGTTCAGTCAATTCATCTATCGGAACTTCTTGTAACTCCTTAATATATTGTTTAAAATCTATCATAAACAATTCATTAACCATTAATAGTTTTTTACAAAGCTTTTAGACTAAGGTCGAGACTTTTAATTTGATGCGTTAGCGCTCCAATTGAGACAAAATCTACTCCGCACAAGGCATAATCTCTAATTGTGTCTAAAGTTATTCCGCCGGAGGATTCCGTTTCGTAGTTATAATTAATAAGTTCCACTGCTTTTCGTGTGTTTTCTAACGAGAAGTTGTCTAACATAATTCTGTTTATGAGTCCTATTTTGAGTACTTGTTTTAGTTCTTCAATGTTTCGGACTTCTATTTCTATTTTTAGCTGTTTATTTAATTTTTTCAAATATTCGTTAGTAGATAAAATAGCTTTTTCTATTCCTCCTGCAAAATCTATGTGATTGTCTTTTAACATTATCATATCATACAATCCCATTCGGTGATTTAGTCCTCCTCCTATTCTTACTGCCATTTTTTCGAGTAGTCTAAGTCCGGGAGATGTTTTTCGGGTGTCTAATATTTTAGTTTTCAAATCTGATATTTTTTCTTGATAAATATTAGTTTGTGTAGCTATTCCACTCATTCGTTGCATGATGTTGAGTACCAGTCGTTCAGCTTGCAATATATTGCGTATTTTTCCTTTGATATTAAAAACAATATCTCCATAGTTAATTTTTTGTCCATCTTTAATAAAGATATTTATTTCTAAGTTCTTATCTATCATTGCAAATACTTTTTGTGCAACTTCTACTCCTGCGATAATTCCTTGTTGCTTGACTAATAATTTAGCTTCTCCTGTTGCGTTTTCGGGAATGCATGCGAGTGCGCTGTGGTCTCCATCACCTATGTCTTCGGCTATTGCGTTTGCAATAATTTGTTCTAAAGTAATCATTTGTATAAATTTTTTAGTAACTTTTGTTATTTTACTGCGATGGTTTCTATTTCTATCATAGCGGACAGCGGAAGTTTTGTTACTGCATACGCTGCTCTTGCGGGTGGATTTGTGTGATAATATTTAGCATATACCTCGTTCATGGCGGCAAAATTGTCCATATTATCTAAAAGACAGACCGATTTTACGACGTTTTCGGTAGTATATCCGGCTTCGTTTAGTATGGCGACAATATTTTTTAACACTTGTTCGGTTTGTTCTTTAATACCACCTTCTATGATTTTTCCTGTTTTGGGGTCTATAGCAATTTGTCCTGATACAAATAACATGTTATTAGCTTCTATGGCTTGGCTATATGGTCCTATGGCTTTAGGTGCGTCATTTGAATGAATTACTTTCTTCATATCTATAATTATTTAAGATTAAAATTTTTCAAATTTATTATCCATTTCATCATCGTCTTGATTATTATCAGAATAGATTGTTTTTTTCAATTGCGATGTTTTACGTTTATGGTTGATATTTTTTTTTGCGTGAGAGATATTTCGGTGTCCTATTTTAAAAAAGCTCATTGTATCAGTTAATTGTTCTGCTTGTCCGGCTAATTGTTCGGCACTTGTAGCAAGTTGCTCTGCTGCTGCGGCATTTTGTTGGGTGACTTGATTTAATTGATTAATAGCACTATTGACCTGTGATGCTCCGGCATTTTGTTCGGTGCTGGCGGCGCTTATTTCTTGGACGAGTGTGGCTGTTTTTTCTATTTCGGGTAGTATTTTATTAAGCAAATTTCCTGCATTTTCAGCTATGCTAACCCCATTTTTAGATACGCTGTCTATTTCATTAGCGGCTTTAGCACTTCGTTCTGCGAGTTTACGGACTTCGGCGGCGACTACTGCAAACCCTTTTCCGAGTTCTCCGGCTCTTGCTGCTTCTACTGCTGCGTTGAGTGCGAGAATATTTGTTTGAAAAGCAATGTCGTTGATTATTCGTATTTTTTCTGCTATCATTTTCATTGCATCCACCGATTCTTGTGTTGCTTTGTTTCCGGTAATAATGCCGCTAAGCGATTTTTGTGCTATTTGTTGCGTCAGTCGGGCGTTTTCAGTATTTTGTTGAATATTAGCGGATATTTCTTCCATCGACGATGTTACTTCTTCGGTAGACGATGCTTGCTGACTTGCTCCTTGTGACATTTCTTGAGAAGTAGATGCGATTTCTTGACTTGCGGAGGATATATTTTCTGCTCCCATGATAATATTTTCTACTATACTTTTTAATTTATTTGACATTTTTTGTAAAGCACGTGCCATGTCTCCGATTTCGTCTTTTTGCTCTACGAGTTCGCGGGAGATTTCGGTTGTTAAATTTCCTTCGGCTATATTTTCGGCTATTTTGACTCCTTCACTTAGTCCGGCGACCAAAATTCGCGTCATATAAAAAGCCAGCACAAATCCTAATGCTATTGCTACCAACAAGCTAATAATCAAGATTATATTTGAAGAATAAATTAAAGTTATCACCTCTTTACCTGTATTAGAAGACTCCGTTATACCATCATCAGCTGCTTTTTGTAGTTTATCTAAAATTCCTATAGCAAGCGTTATTCTTTGCTCTTGTATTTTTTCGTTTGATATCCATGCTTCATAAAAAATGTTCATCTCCTTTAGATAATCTTCAGCACAATCTTCTATTTTTTCCAGCTGCATAATATTGCTTTGCTGTTTTGTCAGTGGTCGTATTACTTCAAAATAAGGATCTAAGTCAAATTTATCTATGGCATTTTTCAAGTTTTCATGATTTAGATTAGCTTGCGCTTTAAAATTTGCTATTCTAAGTTCATTACCTTTGTCTACGACCGAGTTCATATAGTTTATTTTTGTAATACGGTCATTTATTTTTTCGCCCTTCGCTCCGCTTTGCAATTCTAATCCCAATTCGGCATTTTGATTGGAGATAAAATACTCACAATTATCAATAAATTCATCGGCAGCTTCGTCCATATTTGTTCGGGCATTATCAATGGCTATAACATTAGCTTCCGTTTTGTCTATTAGTTCTTGATATTTTTTGAAATCGGTGTTTACAGATTCTAATGCGAGTTTTAAAGTTTCCAGATTTTCTGTTTCGTCCACCAAGTCGTCTGCGTTGTCCATATATTTTTTTGTCTCATTTAAGAAGCTTAGTGCTTTAGTTAATAATTCTTCTTCTCCAGTATATCCATAACTTCTTATATAATACATTGTTTGCAAGAAATTTCGTTCTATATTATTAGCTATTTCCACTTCTTGTTGGTATTCATTGACCAGCACTTTTGATTTTGAGGAGATTCGCGACATGTTGATGATAGCTAAAATCCCTATAAACAGCATAATAAAGAGTATGGAGGCAAACGCCACTCCTAATTTTTGTCCTAATTTTAAATTATTAAATTTCATGATAATTAATTATATTTACAAAGATAATTAAAAAAAACTATTTATATAATATTTTTGAAAAATCTATTTTTTATTTTTTTCAAAAAATCAAGATATTCTGACAGAGAGTGCAGTCTTGTTTTACTTCTATTAAGTTATTCTGATATTTAATAAATTTTACTTCGTTCAGATTTTTGGTGTTCGTATTTTTTTGATACTTTTCACATTGTCCTAAGGCATGTTTGATACAAAATTTTGTTATCATAACTTCTTTTTTTTCTGTTTCGGGGTTAATTTCATAGGCTTCGTTTATATTTGAAACCTGATGCCGCAAGAAGAATTTTTTAGCCAGCGAATTAGCAATATTAGCTTTATAATCTAATATTTTTTTATAATAAGGAAAATCATTTTTCTCAATAATTTTAAATTCATTTTTATAATTTTCCCCTAATGTTTCATATAGTTTAGTTAACAGATTTCTTCGCATTTCGTTAATTTCTTTGATAGACAAAAAATAGATTTCCGAATATGCTATATCAATTTTTGTTACTTTAAAAATAGTATCTCCTGTTTTATCTAACTGTTTGATAATGTTTAAATTATAATCTCTGTTTGTAGCAATTTGTTTATTGGTTTTATAAGTTATTTGTGCGTGATATTTTTTATTAGTTGTCTGGGCATATAAAAAAAATCCTTCGGGCATTTCATCAAGCAATATATAAATATTTATGTATCTGCAATTTTCAATATTAGATATTTTTTTGATAAAGTTGTGGTCATAGTTGCGATATATTTCAGTATTAATTTTTATTTCTATCGGAGTATTAGGAAATATTTTGTTGTTTTCTACTGTATTAACTTTTATTCCGGACAGTGTGTTTTGATTATTGATAAAACATAATCCGTCACCGTTATTTATCTGTATATCAGAGTTTATCTGGAAGAAATCTTTTGCTACATTGCTTATTTTTCCGATATATTGTCCAGTAGGTTTAGATGTTTTTGCATTTATATCTTGTTGTTTTCCGAGAAGAAAATAGTCTGTATATTGTCTGTTGAAAGTGCTATCCGGGTTTGGAATGAAATTAAAATCAAATACTCCGATTGATGTTTTTTCAAGATTTTTTTGAGATAAAATATTATCAATTTTTTGTCTGTAGAATGCGACATTATTTTTGAGATAATTAATATCCTTCATTCTACCTTCTATTTTAAAAGAATTACATCCTGCTTCTATCAATTGCAATAAATATTGACTTCTGTTCATGTCTTTAAGCGAGAGTATATGTTTGTTTTTAGCGATGATATTTTTATCTTTATCAAGTATATCATATTGTAATCTACAAGGTTGTGCGCATTGTCCTCTGTTTCCGCTTCGGTGTCCGAGTTTGTAGCTCATATAACATTGTCCGGAGAATGAAACGCATACTGCTCCATGCACGAAGCATTCTAATTCTATATTTGTGTTGTCGGCAATATATTTTATTTGCGTGAGACTAAGTTCGCGTGCGAGAATTACCCGCGAGAATCCGACTTTTTGGAGGAAAATTATTTTTTCTATGTCGTAGTTATGTGTCTGTGTACTTGCATGTATAGGAATTGGCGGCAGTTTCATTTCTAATATTCCGAAGTCTTGAATAATAATGGCGTCAGCATTCATCTGATATAATTTATCAATGATATTAAGTGCTTGACTTAATTCGTCTTCATAAATAATAGTATTTAAAGTGACATATACTTTTGCATCAAATTTATGAGCATATTTAATAAGTTTTTCTATATCAATTAGTTGGTTTGTCGCTTGGTCTCTTGCGCCGAATTTATTTGCGCCTATATATACCGCATCAGCACCGAAATTGATTGCAGTTATGCCATATAGATAATTTTTCGCTGGTGCGAGCAGCTCAATTTTATGCTTTTTAATATCTTGCATCAATTTAGGTTGTTTTTTGAATAAGAATTACTGCGTATGCCGATATTCCTTGCTCTTGTCCTACAAAACCGAGTTTTTCCGTTGTTGTTGCTTTGATAGATAAATCTGTTTCCGGTATCTCCATGACTGCGCATAGAGTTTTTATCATCGTAGGTATATAGTCCTTAATTTTAGGTCTTTGCAAACATATTGTTGAGTCAATATTAACAATTTTATAATTATGTTCGTTAAGTATCTGTGTTGTTTTTTTGAGAAGAATTTTGCTATCTATTCCTTTATATATCAATGAATTATCAGGGAAATGATAACCTATATCTCTAAGATTTGCGGCGCCGAGCATCGCATCGCAAATGGCATGTATCAGCACGTCAGCATCGGAGTGTCCTACTGCACCTTTTTCGTGTATAATTTCTATTCCGCCGAGCATAAAGCGGTAGTTTTCAGCAAGTTGATGCACATCATATCCAAAACCTATTCTCATATCAAATAAATTTTAATTATTAATTTCTTATTTTATTATACCATGTTTAATAGCAAACATTACCAGATGTGGAGCGTTTTTTGCGCCTGTTTTTTCAAAGAGATGACATCTATGCACGTCTACTGTTTTTTGGCTGATTCCTAAGTGTTTGGCTATTTCATTATTAGACATACCTTTACATATAAGTTCTAATATTTGAGTTTCGCGTTCGGTCAGATTAATCTTTGCTGATATTTTGGTATTATTTTTAGAATTGATATTGCAAACAAACTCTTCTGAGTAATAATTATCTCCTTGCATAACAGTATTTATAGCATTTTGCAATTCTTCGCGGTTAGTTTTTTTTAGTAAGAAGCCTGTTGCTCCGGCTTCTAACATTTTATTGAAATATCCTATTTCTTCGTGCATTGTTAGCGCAATAATATTTACCTCCGGAAATTTTTCGCTAATTTTCTTAGTAGCTTCTATTCCATCTATGAGTGGCATTTTTATGTCCATGAGTATAATGTCGGTCTTATTATTTTTTAATATCTCCAGCAGTTCGTGTCCGTTTGAGGCTTCAGCAATTACTTTAACATTAGTTATTTCGTTAAGCACTGTTCTTAGTCCTTTTCTAAAAATGACGTGGTCATCGGCGATTATTACTCTTACTATGTCCATGATAATTTCAACGTTTAATTTTGTTTTCCACTCAATTTTTGCATTAGTTCCGTTATTAGTCTATCCTTTTCTTGCAGTATTTCTTCGTTCTCCTTCAGTTTTTGGTCTTTCTGCTGTATTATTTCTTCGTTCTCCTTCAGTTTTTGGTCTTTCTGCTGTATTATATCCTCTTTCTCCTTCAGTTTCTGCGTTTTTTCAAGGATAATATTTTTACTTTCTT
>DYQJ01000001.1:44618-59246 GCA_020719345.1 Draconibacterium orientale
CTTCTATAAATATATTTTCCGTTGTCGCTTCCATTTTATAGTTTCTTATAAAATTATTAGTCAAATACTATTTTTTGTATTTCTACTTTAATGTTGTCAATAATTTCTTGTTGTAGTGCCAGCGTTTCTCTGGTATCTCCCACGAGTTCGAGAATTATTATACCGGCTTTACCTTTTTCAGTGTCAAAATTTATACCTACTCTAAGTTTGATAGAACATCCGTATTTAGTTAAAATATATTGGAAGTTTTTAGAGTTATCTTGTTGTTTATCAATAAGTATTCCGAGTATTCGAATTTGAGTTTCATTTTCGTTGTGCTGTATTTCGGTAGTGATATTTTTGTTAGTAACATCAAAAAACATATCTTTAAGTTGTAGTCCTCCTATGTCGTGGAGTTCGTCAATTAAAGTATCCCATCTTGTTTGGTCTCCTGCGAGTTCGAGTAGCAGATACCCTATTCTGCTACAAACGGCTTCGTTAAGTTCGTGAAATCCTATGCGTGTGCGAATAACATCCGAATATTTAGACAATACTAATTGAGTTTTGCCGGATTCTTTTATGCGGTCGAAAATTTTTAGTGCTAATATTTTTATCTTGTTCATAGTATTAAAAAATTAAATTAAAAATATAAATCTCGTTTCCCTTGTTTCAATAAAGTCAGTTTTTCTTTTAGCGAGGACACATATTTGTCATCTCCCATTTCTTCTACTTTTTGGGAGATTAGTTTGTAACCTTTCTCTTTGGTTGTCTCTGGGGCATAATCTTCTAAGTATTCGGCAAGCGTCAAGATGGCATTAGGTGTGCAAAATTTCTTAATAAATCCGGGTACGGAAAATTCCATGAAATGTTGTCCAGTTCTTCCGAGTCGATAACAAGCGGTGCAAAACGATGGAATATAATTATTAGAAATAAGTTCGTCCATAATTTCATTTAGCGAACGGTTATCATTTATTTGAAACTGCTCTTTGTCAATATTTTGAGATTTTTCTTCTTTAGTGTAACCTTTCATTTCTATATTTGTTCCGCCATCTATTTGAGAGACGCCGAATTGCAATATTTCATCACGAATTTCAGCAGATTCTCTGGCTGTTAAAATTAGTCCGGTATAAGGCACAGCAAGTCGGAGAATTGCCACGAGTTTAGTAAAATCTTTGTCGGAGACCAGATAGTTTTTATCTATATTTAAGTCGGAGGCATTTTGTATTCTCGGAAAAGAAATGGTATGCGGTCCTACATTGTAGACGGTTTCAAAATGATTGACATGACGTACAAGCGACAATAATTCAAAACGCCAGTCGTAGAGTCCGAAGAGCGCTCCTATTCCCACGTCATCTATTCCTGCTTCTTGTGCGCGGTCAAGTGCTGTCAGCCGCCAATTATAGTCTTTCTTTTTGCCGGATAAATGTACTTTGTCGTAAGTTTCGGGATGATATGTTTCTTGGAAAATTTGATATGTTCCTATTCCGGCATCTTTGACTATTCTAAACCCTTCTATATCAAGCGGTGCAGCATTAATATTGACTCGGCGAATTTCTCCATTTCCTTTCTTAACATTGTAAACTATTTTTACCGAGTCAGCGATGAATTTAGCATCATAACGCGGATGCTCTCCGTAAACTAATATTAGACGTTTTTGTCCGGTATCTTCTAATTTTTCTACTTGCTCAATTAAATCCTCCGGCGATAGCGTCACTCTAACTGCCTTAGTATTAGAAGATTTATAACCACAATACGAACAATTGTTAGTACAAAGATTACCTATATAAAGCGGTGCAAACAAGACAATACGATGTCCATATACTTTCTCTTTCAAACTTCGGGCTCCGTCTTTAATTGCTTGAATTTGCTCTTCGGTTTCAGCTTTAATAAGAATAGCCACTTCTTCTAAGCTCAACCTGTTTTTGTCAAGAGCTTTATTGATAACTTGTTGAACTTGTTCCGGTGATGGTTTCTCCGAGTTTATGTAGCTCCAAATTTCATCAGCATCGATAAAAGGTTTCATTCTTTCATCACGAATTTTATAATTCTCTGGATGATATATCATATTATTTATGTTTTATATTTTATTTCATTTTAATTCTTGCGGGAGAAAAACAGTTGTATCAGTTATAAAACCGTAGTCTGTTTTCTTTATCTCCCATGTTTGTTCTACATTACTGTAATTGAACGATTTATCTACTGTATAAAAGCTGTAATAAATAGTGTCCATTCTCGCATCGGAGTTATAAATAAGTAACGGAAAAGATATTTCTATTTTTACTTCGGCTTTAAAATATTTATTCAATCCGACAACATAAGTTTTCGGGATTCTAAATTTAAGTGGATAATCGGTGTATAATTCCGTAAATTTACCGTCTTGTTTATAAAAAGTGGTGATAAACAAGTTGCTGTTAAAAATACTGTCCGTATCAAATACTCCTATGGTATCACCTTTTTCTAAACCAAAATTGTCGTCTCCGTCGATGACCGTAAAATAAATTGCGTGCATTTTTACAGGATTGTCAAGTGCGTCAGTGGTGTCGGTTATGTACACTTTAGTAAAATCTATTTGTGGTTCATCCGGAAATTCTTTTGGTTTTTCACAGGCATAAAACACTATAAATAAAAGAGTTAATACAATAATATTATTTTTCATAAAAAGAAGTTTTCATGTAAAGTTAATAAAATAATTATCGTTATCCCCAACAAAATTCGGTAATATCCAAAGAACTTGAAACCGTATTTGTTGAGTATATTAATAAAAGTTTTTATGGCAATCAACGCCACAACAAAGGCAACAATATTGCCTATTAACAATATATGTGCGTTGTCTATCAATATTTGGTATCCGGATTTAGTAACAAAAGATAACATTTTGTATGCCGAAGCAGCCAGCATAGTAGGAACGGCTAAAAAAAATGAGAACTCGGCTGCACGTTGTCGGCTAAGTTTTTGCGTTAGCCCGCCTACAATAGTAGCCGCCGAACGCGAGACTCCGGGTATCATTGCGATGACCTGAAAAAGACCGATGATAAAAGCTCTGCGAAACGAGATATCTTGCACTTCGCAGTCGGGTTCTAATTGATTGTTAATAAATAATTTATCAACAAAAATCAAAAAGACTCCACCTATCAATAAAGAAATAGCAACCACCATGACACTTCCTAAGAGCATATCTATATAGTCATCTAAAAGAAATCCGAGAACAGCGGCAGGTATAAATGCTATGAACAGTTTATAATAAAATTTTAAAGATTTAAAAAATTTCTTCCAGTAGAGGACAACAACTGACAATATTGCGCCGAATTGAATATCTACTATAAACAGCTTATCAAAATCACTTTCTTGTAAACCTAACAAGCGCTCGGTCAAAATCATGTGTCCGGTGGACGAAACCGGCAAAAACTCCGTTATTCCCTCCACGATAGCAATAATTATGGCATGTAATATATTCATATCATCAGTAATTTTGTGATTATTGAAATAATTAATTATGCAAAGGTAAATTTTTTTTTTCTTTTTACATAAAATTAAAACTTATTTTTTTGATTTTTTGTATTATTTCAAAAAAAATAATAATTTTGCGCCGTTTTATTTTCGTATTTAAAATTTTATCAAATGAAAAACAAATTTTGGTCAGAAAGAATAAATTATATCATCAGTTTACCGCAAGGACATCAGCGCGATGCCGTTAGAAAATTGCGCTCTACGTTTCCGAAAAATCACACAGAGCAATGGAACACCGAGTTTGACTCCGGCAGCTTATATGAAGCATGGACAAATATATTGCCGATGCAAAATATTTACGGGTTGAATCGCAAAGTTATCAGAGATTTTACTAAGGAGATTAACTCTTTTACTATCACCGAGATAGGAGGAGGCAATGGTGCTTTGTGGCGAAATTTTTTGCCGGAAGACAAAAATATAACTTTTTATTTAATAGACCAGAATCCAAAAACAGGAGAAATAATAAAGAGTTTGTTACCTAAAAATGTGAACTTTGAATTTGTCAACAAAAAAGTACAAGATACTGATATACCACCGAGTGACATCATTGTCAGTAGTTTGATTTTGCATCACATACCCGGACATACGGCAGAAGAAAACCTAAAATACAACATCTATAGTCCGGGCAAACTAGAGATAGTAAAAAAACTGCTTGACTCGGTTAGAAATAAATCTGGCATTTTAATTATCAATGAATCAGATATTTATACAGACATTCGGCTCAAACCAAAGACACCGTTTTTATATCAGAAATTAGTGGATTCTTATATTCGTAGAGCATGCAAAGCAATTATTTATACGATGGAGCATGAATCTTGCTCGGAAGAATTGTTTGAAAAGCTTCAAAATGTTATCATTTACTGGGCTTTAGAACAGGTGGAACGAGCCGGTAATGCGGAACTACCCGAGCGAGACGTTTACGAACTTGACGCCATTCACTGGTTGGAATTATTAGAAAGCGCCAAAGCAAATATTATAAGTCATAAAAACAGTGACGAATGGAACTTATTTCACCAATACGTAATTAACTGATAATTTTAATATTAACCACAAAGGAATGAAAGTTTTTGGCAAGTTTCATTTATTAGGTTACACTTCTTTGCGAAACTTTACGTTTTTACCTTTGCGAAACTCTGCGTGAAATATTTGATTATCAATTTCTCGCAGAGTTTCGCAAAGAAAAAAGTGTAAACTACTTTTAAGCGGTTATGAAAGATGCCAAGTTTTTTTTCTTTTACTCTAAATCGAGAGTTACCACAGTTATACCGGCTCCTCCAAGTTGTATTATTTCGTCTTTGCAATTTTTTACAAGTGGCTGTGTTTTAAGATATTGTCTTACAATATTTCGTAAAATTCCGTTTCCGGTGCCATGCAAAATTCTAAACTCGTGTGCCTCAGACATAATTGCTTGGTCAAGATAGTCGGTTAATTTTTGAATTGCCTCCTCTGCACGCAGTCCGCGAATATCTAAACCGAAGAAGAAGTTTTCTTTTTCCTTATTAGGTTGATAATTAACAGTTATTTTAGGTTTCTCTTTGTTAATTTCTTGTTTAGGGACTTTATCTAATCGTTTTAAGTTGACAAAAGTTCTAAAATTTCCCATTACAATCATTGCGTTTTGGTCTTTTATTTCTTCTACTATACCGAGATTATCTTTTTTATCAAGTCTCACTGTATCACCTACTTTTATCGTCAAATCTTGAGGGATTTCTTTTTTGTTAGCTGGCTTTTGTTCTTTTTGTGCATTTAGTTTTTCTATTTGTCGTTGTTTTAGTTTTTCTATTTTAGCAAGTATTTTTTGGTCTTCGGCATCTTGTGTTTCAATAAATTCTTGTTTAGATTCTTCAAAATCTTTTCGTATATTTTTGGTTAGTTCTTTTTCGGCATTGTTAGTTTTGATTTCGTGAATAGTGTTTTCTATCAATTTATTAGCTGTGGTCAAAATATTTTTTGCTTGTTCTTTACTTACTGCGATGATATTTTTGCGTTGATTGATAGTATCTTCTATTTCTTTATCTAATTTATCTAATTTCTTATTGTATTCGGTTTCTAATGCTATATTTCTTTGTGTGAGTGCTTTGACTATTTTTTTTTCGGTTTCAAGTTCTTGTAGGTTCTTTTCAAAATTGATATGCTCTGCTCCAACTTTTTTAGTCGCATTCTCTATGATATAATTAGGGAGTCCTATTTTGGTTGCTATTTCAAAAGCAAAAGAGCTTCCTGGTTTACCTATTTCTAAAATAAATAGTGGCGCCATTTTTTCGGAGTCAAAGAGCATTGCTCCGTTGACAAGTCCTTCTTCTTGCGAGGCAATATGTTTTAAATTAGTGTAATGCGTAGTTATAACTCCTTTAACTTTCAAGATATTCAATTTTTCTAATAAAGATTCGGCGATTGCGGCTCCAATAATAGGTTCTGTTCCTGTTCCAAACTCGTCTATCAGTATCAAAGTGTCGGGGTCAGCGTTTTCCACAAAAAATTTCATGTTATACAAGTGCGAGCTGTAAGTGCTGAGGTCATTTTCTATTGATTGCTGGTCTCCGATGTCAATAAAAATATTTTTGAATATTCCTATTTTAGAGGTTTCTTTTACAGAAATTAGGAGTCCGCACTGCAACATATATTGCAAAAGTCCTATCGTTTTTAAACAGACCGATTTGCCTCCTGCATTTGGTCCGGAGATGATAACTAATCTATTTTTATCATCAATTTCTAAGTCTAATGGGACGACTTTTTTACCTTCTTTTTTCAAATTAAGGTACAAAAGCGGATGAATAGCGTAGCGATAGTCCAGAATTGAATTTTCTTGTAGTTGCGGTTTAATAGCATTTATATCTAAGGCGAGCAACGCTTTGGCACGTATAAAATCTATCTCGGCAAGGAAGTCATAGTTGTTGAGCAGCTCTTCTACATACGGTCTAACTTCGTTTGCAAAACTAATTAATATTTTTATTATCTCTCGTCTTTCGGCAAATTCTAATTCGCGAAGTTGATTGTTGAGTTCTATACTTTCTATTGGTTCTATATATGCGGTTTTTCCAGTTGCGGATTCATCGTATATTAATCCCTTAATTTTGCGTTTGTTAGAAGCCGAGACGGGAATTAACATTTTGTTATCACGCACACTTAGCGAGGCATCTGCTTCTACAATTCCTTCTGACTGGGCTTTTTTGAATATCTCGTGAATCAATTTGGAGATACTGTTTTGTTTTGCGGCAATGCTTCCTCTCAAATTTCTTAGCTCCGGTGATGCCGAGTCTTTTATTTGTCCATTTTTGTTTAGTATATCATCTATTTTTTGGTAAACAAATGGAAATACTTGAACTTGCGAGGCAATTTTTTTTAGTGCAGGAAATTGTTCGGCGTCTTTGTTTTTAAAGAAATTGATGATTGACTTTATTGTTTCTAAAGAACGTTTGAGGTCAAAGAGTTCTGTTACTGTAAGATAATTATTTTCTATTCGCAGCTTGTTAATTTGTTGTCGTATATCAAAGAAATAGCTTGTCGGAAAGTCGTCATATTTATCACAAATGATTTTAAATTCATGACATAATTGCAGATTAAATTCTATTTCCTGTATGTTGGTAGAATAATGTATTTCGTCAATTTTATCTTCTCCTAATTGACTGATAACTTTAGATTTCAACAAATTACGAATTTTATCAAATCCTATTTTTTCTTCAAAATTGTGTGGATATGTTATCATCTTTCAGTTTTTGTATTATTATTTATGATTTTTCAAGTTTATCAATTAAAATTTTTAATTCGGTAAGTTTGTTTAGAACAAAATTCGTTTATCTGATATGTAGTTAAATTGACTAAGTAATAAGATAAATTGAAGGCAAAACTTTCATTATCACTATCTTCAAAATTTGTCCATCGTACTGTGATGATTAGATTGTTGTCGTCGAGCCAAAAACCTTCTTCAAAGACCGATATTGCTCCCATCTGCCAGAGGACAATTCTTTTTTTGTTAGTAAAATCCATTAGAGCAAAATGCGGGTCTACATCTCTGTCCTCTGTTATGTTTCCTAAGGAGTCAAAATCAAGCATGAGGTCATTGCTGCATAAATCAATGGCTTTGGTCGAGTCGGCATTCCAAATTAAATAATTTTTGTATAGTTTAATAAATTTTTGTTCGTCAGTATATTCTTCAATATTCATCATATACGGACTTAGAAACCAGATGTTACATTGATTAAATTCGTTGATATTAAAATTTGGACATTTTTTTTTATAATAATCAGTCCATTTATTCAATTTATTATTTACGATGGAATTATAATTTTTTTCTACGAAAGTTATGCGTGTCGTATCCACTTCAATGCGTGTTGTCAAATCATCTTGAAAATCAGAATATTTTTTAGCATTGTCTAATTTTTGATTATTAAATATTAAATCATTATAATTAATTGCTTTCTTAGTTTGCGTTTCTGTATCGCATCCTAATAAGATAATAAAAAAAATAAAAAAGTAATTATTTTTCATTATTCTAATAATTCTGTTTTTATGATGTATTAAAACTTTGCCAAAGTTTCCAACTTTGGCAAAGTTCCATTTATAGTATAATTTAACTTTTTTATCTCATATACGAATATTTGTAAGATGTCTGTGGCACTAATGTTTCTTTTACTGTTCGTGGACTTGTCCATCTTAGTAAGTTAAATTCTCCTCCTGCTTTGTCATTAGTTCCTGAACCTCTTGCGCCTCCAAATGGTTGCATACCTACGACTGCTCCGGTTGGTTTGTCGTTGATATAGAAGTTACCGGCTGCATATTTCAATTTCTCACAAAGGTCATTGATAATCAATCGGTCTTTGCAGAATATAGCGCCGGTTAGTGCATACGGTGAAGTGTTGTTACACAATTCTACGGTCTCTTCTACTTTGTCGTCTTGATAAACATATACTGTCAGTACGGGACCGAAAATCTCTTCTTCCATAGTTTTGAATTTAGGATTAGATGTTTCTATGACCGTAGGTTGAATGAAATATCCTACCGATTTATCATATTCTCCTCCTATCACTATCTTAGCATCGTCTGCTTTCTTAGCATATTCTATATAATTAGCAATAGAATCAAAAGCGCTTTCATCTATTACGGCATTTATAAAGTTGTCAAAATTAGTTACTTCGCCCATCGCGGCTTCGCTTGCATATTTAGAAAGTTGATTTTTTATTTCTGCCCATAACGATTGCGGCACATACATACGTGATGCAGCCGAACATTTTTGTCCTTGATATTCAAAAGATCCTTTGAATGCATTTACTGCTACTTCGGTAGGATTTGCACTTGGATGCACAAAAATAAAATCTTTACCACCTGTTTCGCCTACCAATCGTGGATATGAAACGTAGTTATGTAAATTTTGTCCTACTTGTTGCCACAATTGATTGAATGTAGCATTAGAACCGGTAAAATGAATACCTGCCAGATGTTTAGAAGCCAAAACCTTTTTTCCTATGACAGAACCTTTTGAAGGGACAAAGTTAATAACTCCTGCCGGTAATCCTGCTTCATCAAAAATCTTCATCAGATAATAATTTGACAAAATAGAAGTCGTAGCCGGTTTCCACACGGTAGTATTTCCCATCATCACTGCTGACATGTTAAGATTAGAAGCTATAGCGGTAAAATTGAATGGACTTACGGCAAAGACAAAACCTTCTAATGCTCTGTATTCTACTCTGTTGATTTGATTTACGCCCGATTTTGGTTGTGATTGATATATCTTCGCAGCAAATTCAACATTGTATCTCAAAAAGTCCACCACTTCGCAAACTGCATCTATTTCGGACTGAAAGATATTTTTACTTTGTCCGAGCATTGTTGCAGCACTCATAACATAACGATATTTAGTAGAAATAAGTTCGGCGGCTTTCAACATTACTGCTGCTCTTTCTGTCCAATCTAATCCCGACCATGTTTTATGTGCTTTTAGTGAGGCATTTATCGCCATCTCTATTTCTTGTTCGCCTGCGATGTGATAATTTGCGAGGACATGTTTGTGATTGTGCGGCATCACTACTTTTCCTAAATTACCCGATTTAATTTCTTCGCCTCCAATTATAAGCGGTATCTCTAAAACTTTATTTGACTGTTCCTTCAACTCGGTTTCCAGAAGTTCTCTCTCACGACTGCCTTTTAGATATTCGTAAATAGGTTCGTTTTTTGTGTCTTTAAAATAAAAAATTGAATTATTCATCGTTAAAATATTTAATTATTTTTAAATTTATTCAAACTTACAACAAATAAATTTATAATTTTATAATTTTTATCATCTAATAATATAATTTTTGTCATCATTTTCTGTGTTTTCTCACAAAATTTTGATTATCAATATTTCTGCGAGAATAAAAAATAAAGCTAATATAATAAATAATTTCCAAAAACGTGTGGCTTCGTTAATATTTTGCAGCTGTGTTTCTATATTTTTTTCTGTGGCTGTTAATATCTTGAAATTAGTAATTCCTTGTTTTTTTAGATTTTCAGATATTTCTTCCTGAGTAACAAACAACATTTCAGATTCTTGACGGTCGTAATTGAACGATAACGCCTTTAATTGTTTGCCGTCAGCGAGTAGCATGTAATTACCGGCTTCGGTGATGTTGTCCATCATATCTATTTTAAAAATATTATTAGTGTAAGAAATAATTTTAGGGATAAATTCTATCTTTTTGTCGGATTTTGTAATATAAATATATTCCGGTGTTTGTATTTTTATATTATTTAAAGTCAGATTATTTGTGTTTACAAAATAATATAATTCTTCGGTTGCGCCACTGTAAAGCACTATATTATAAATAGTTGGAACAAATATTTGATGTTTGACAAAATTGCCGTTATTTTCATCTATTGGAAAAGAAAATAAATAAAAATTCCCTTTTTCGTAATTTAGATGACTAAGTAACGTAGCACTATTTTCGCTTTGCAGAAGTTCAATATTTTTACTTATTTGGTTGTTTAATCTAAAATAATTTTTCAAAATAGGTAGCTCGGAATTGTCATTAATTTCTTTAAAAACATTTTTATAAATAATGCTATTCAAATTTATTTGTGATATTCTTGTATCTGCTGTATCTTTTACAACGAATGTATTAGATTGTAGCGAAGATAATAAAGTGTTGTAATTCAATATGTTTGCTTCTAAGTTAGGAATGAGTGCCGCTGTTCCGCCGGCGCTTACGTATTCATGTATTTCATTTGCGAGTCCGGATGAAATATCTTTTATCTCGCACAAAATAATCACATCAAATTTAGAAAATTCTGCGAACTGCAAATTTTTAACACTTTGATTTTCTACGCTAATATTTTTATCGGCAGAAAGTAAGGTGTTGATATATTTATTATCTGTTACTTCATTTATTATCAGCACTTTTTTTTGTTCGGCTATACTGTAATTGAAATAAAAAGTATTATCAAAAATAACAGGATAATCTGTTATTTCTAATCGGCAATTAATATTTCCGTTGGAGGTATTAGTATAAACAAGTTCGATGGTTTGATATGCGTTTGGTTCTATACTAAAGCTTGTGACTGTTTTTAGGGAGTCATTAATATATAAATTAGCAGGAATTTCTTTAAAATATTCATCGGAGCTGTTATATATTCGTGCGAGCAGTTTTTCTTCTTGATTAAAATTGTGAAAAGCTTGTTCAAACCATACCGAGTCAATATATATGTTATTTGTTTTTTCGGCATATTGCGGAATCAATATTATCTCGGTTGTGGAGTCTTTCTCCAGATTTTCAAAATCGCAGAAGTTTTTTTGGAAGTCGGAGATAAGATATAATTTTTTAGAGACAAGTTGGTCTTGTGCGTACAAGGTATTTATTTTAGAAAATACTTCGCTGATTTTTCGTTTGTGAGCTGTCGTTTGTGTCTCTAATATATGGTCAGTAATTATTTCTTTGTTGTTAAAATATTGGTGTTTGGCAAAGAAGGCATTATTTATGGCTAAAAATTCGGTGCTGTTATCGTATGCGCTGACAACACCAATAGCCCTATTCTTAGATATTTCCAACATTTGTCCGAACTTTCCTTCGAGTCCGAGACTGAAAGAATTATCTAAGTATATGGCTACTTGTGTTTTGTTCGTTTTTATTTTAGCTGCTGCATTCTCCAAGTATGGTTGTGCAAAAGCGAGTACCAGTGACAAAATGGCACAGATTCTTGCTATGAGTATCAAAACATTTTTAAGCTTAGCTTTAGATTTAGTTTCTTCTTTAATATTTTTTAAAAAAGCGATGTTACTAAAATATACAACTTTATATTTTTTTAAATTAAAAAGATGTATAATAATAGGTATGCTTATCGCAAAAGCTGCAAATAAAAATCCGGGATATAAAAAACTCATTCTAATAAAGCTATAAATTATTTTTTGTTAGTTCTTCGGTTTGTTCTATTGCAATTTGCAACAAAGTGTCGTGCCATGGCGGTGAGGCTCTCACCACATGACTAAAAATACCTTCAGGATTTTCGACTATATACGGGTATATTTTTTGTAGTCCTCGCACACAGTCTTCCATGAATTTTATAATTTCGTCAGTGTCAGCAAATTCGCTTACGTTTTTTAATCTGGCAAACTCTATTCCATTTCCTCCTCTGAAAGAAGAATACGAAATTGGGTCTTGTAGTATCCAATCTTTAAGATGTTTTTCAAAAAAGTCTTTATATTTGAGTCGGAGTTCAAGGTTTCCTCCGTTAGTTCGTACCAGCACGTTCATCCCTAAGTGACTGTATTCCAATGTAGGTAGCTGTTCTTTCTTAAAAAAACCTATATTATATCCAAATACATAGGTCATTTCTTCTTTCACAAAACCTAAGCCATAAAAATGCCACTCGTCTGACATTCGCTGATGTGTATATTTCCCTAAATTATTCTTGAAAAAATCTTTTATTGCAAGAAATATATTCTTCCGATTTTCTTTTTCTAATTCTTTGATTTCCATAGTTTATATTTATGTTGCTTTGTTAAAAAAAATGTGATTAATAAAAAAATTATTCGTCTTCTTCGCTGATAGATTTGCTTGAGATTTCTACTTTTAGAACGAAATAATTGTCGGTATTGTTGTAAGGCAAAAACATGTACTCTATTTTTTCTCCCGTCTTGCGCGCTATTTCTATCAGCCCGAGTCCTGCTCCTCCCTTCTTAGTAATTTTGCCGTCTTTGAGTTGTTTCTTGTGCAGTATTCTTAGTTCGTCCTTAGTACATGCGTTGACCTGCTCTATTGCTTGCACGAGCTCCGGAATGTTTCGTTTCTCTATTTTATTAGCGGTAATAATATAATAAGTGTCCTCTATTTTACCTACCATAAACAATCCACTTCCGAGCAGAAAATTCTCGGACATCTGGTTGGAGTGTTTTTGCATATTTTGTAATATCTCCACAAGTATGTGATAAACACGTTTCTTCATCTTTTTATCTTCGTCAAAAGTCTCCATTTCTTGCTCGTAAAGTCCGGTAAACATCTTTGTCACCTGATGATTGAACTTTCCTATATAAACTAATGATATCCCGTTATTTGTTAAAACATCATACATAGATATTACTGAACCCATAAATTCGGCGTCTAATTCCATAGCGTAAAATTTTATAGCGATATTAAAAAACTTATCAAATAGAAGTTAAAAGTAAATATTTTTTTTAATAAAAAAAATATTTATAAAAAAATATTTAAAAAAATTTGTTTTATAAAAAAATTGTTTATCTTTGCAAAGTATTTAAGACCTCGTAGTTCAACTGAATAGAGCATCAGACTTCGGATCTGAGGGTTGTGGGTTTGAATCCCGCCGGGGTCACTTTTTGTGTTCGTAATGATTGTGAATTTAGTGGTTAAAGAGTCAATTCTTTCGGATTGGCTCTTTTTTTGTGTAGCGATTATTCAACTTTGCCAAAGTTTTTTTTGTGTATATTATTCAACTTTGGCAAGTTTTTTCTTGTATATTGTCAAAGTACTCCCTCGTCATACGCCTTTTCCCCGTGGATGACGTCATCTAATCCTAATTTTTCCTGTTCAGCCGAGACTTTTACAGGAGTAATTTTATTGATAATTATCAACATTAAATAAGTAAAAACAAAGGCATAAATAGATGTTACTGCTACGGCAACAAATTGTTTAACGAAGAACATTCCGCCTCCATAAATCAATCCATCTGCTCCGGCACCGTTAACTGCCTTAGAAGCAAAGACTCCGAGTAGAATAGAGCCAAATACTCCTCCCATTCCATGCACTCCCCAGACGTCAAGGGCATCATCCCATTTCATTTTGTTTTTAAATTGAACAGCGAGATAGCATATAATTCCTGCGGCGGTACCTATAATAGGTGATGCCCAAAGCGGGACAAAACCTGCACATGGGGTTATTGTCGCAAGTCCGGCAATAGAACCGGTTAGCAATCCCCCAAATTTTGGCTTGCGTTCTCTTATCCATTCAATAAGTAGCCATGACATTGTTGCAAAAGAAGCCGCGATATCTGTATTCAAAAAAGCGAGAGATGTTACATTGTCCACCTGACATTCGCTTCCGGCATTGAAACCATACCATCCAAACCACAACAAACCACTACCAATTGCTACCAGCGGAATGCTGTTAGGGGTAGAATTTTTATCTACTCTTGCTCCTACGTAAAATACCGAAGCCAAAGCAGCAAATCCTGCTGTTGCATGCACTACTATTCCACCTGCAAAATCAAGAACTCCCCATTCTGCAAGAAGTCCACCTCCCCAAATCATGTTTACAAAAGGGTAGTAAACTAAAATTTGCCAAACGGTAAGGAAAATAAAATATGCTTTGAAAGTTACTCTATTAACAAAAGCACCCGTAATAAGCGTCGGTGTAATAATGGCAAACATCATTTGATAGGCAAAAAATACTATCTCAGGAATCTTTCCGTTTCCACTCCACAACGTATCTATAGAAATTCCGGACAAAAATGCTTTATCAAAATTTCCTATAATTCCTCCTTCTCCTCCGCTAAAACACAAAGAATAACCAAAAAAGACCCACAAAACGGTAGTCCACCCTAGGGAGACAAAACTTTGTATCATTATGGCTAAGATGTTCCGTTTGGTTGTGAGACCGCCGTAAAAAAATGATAGCGTAAAATAATGGTGACTAAACACGCTATTTATTTTATTTT